>DATMPC010000028.1 GCA_035567895.1 Terriglobales bacterium
ACGATAGAGCCGCCCTTTCGAATTTGTGGACTCCCGTATTTGACCGTGGCAAGTGCAGACCAATAACGCAGTTCAAATGCGCGTCTCGCCTGCTTGAGATCTGTCTTAGCAAGCTCGTTCAATTGCAGGCTGTCACCTGCAGTGAAAACCAAGTGATCAAAGGTGCCAAGGTTCGTAAAAAAACTTTCCACAGCCTTTTCGTCGGAGACGTCAACCGCCTGTCCCCGTGCTTCTCCTCCGATAGATTTGATGGCTTCCTGAACGCGTTCTGCACTGCTGGAGACGATCACAACGTCGGCCCCCTGCGATGCCGCCTCTTCGGCGACTGCCAAGCCGATCCCCGACGACCCACCTACGATGACTACCTGCTTATTCTCGAAACCGTTTTCTCGTAGCATTGAATCCTCCGTCTGTGCAGTTCTGTTGACTCACACAGCTTCAGATGCGCAGACATACGTATGCGAGTCATGCATAATAGGCATTATGTCTATGCGTCTAGAGAAATTGCGTCAGGCTGATTTGAATCTCCTGGTTACGTTCGCTGCGATCGCCGAGGAGAAAAGCATCACCGCGGCCGGATCCCGCCTGTTCCTCAGCCAGCCCGCCGTGAGCCGGGCCCTGCAGCGGGCACGCGCGATGTTTCAGGATGACCTTCTGGTTCGGTCGCCGCACGGCTTCGAACTGACTATGCGAGGTCGAAAGATTCTCGACGAGTTGGAGGGACTACTACCTAGGATGGAGAATCTCGTTGCGCCGGCTCTGTTTGATCCCCTGCGAGAGAAAAGCCATTTCCGCATCTCGGGCCCGGATAATGTTTGTACAGTGGTACTCCCGCGCTTGTGCCGGCAGTATGCGAACGGACGCTATCAAGTGCAGTTTGAATTTCTTCCATGGCAGAGTGGCATCACGGAGCTCGTCGAACATGGGCAGCTCGATCTTGTTCTCCGCAATGATGAGGGGCTCCTGCCATCGCACTTCCAGTTGGAAAGGCTCTACAAAGAAGATTGGATTTGCGCTGTGGCGCGCGAAAGCCACTTTGGCGACCGGCTGATACTTAAGCAATATCTGGCCGCGAGCCACATCGTGGTTTCCCCCTATGAAGGCGTGCAAACAATTCCAGACAAGCAACTGGCCGCTCTCGGTGCAAAACGCAGCTCTTGTATTCGGGTGCCTTACTTCGGAGTGGCGCTGCAATGCCTTCCGGGCACGGAACTGGTCCTTACGCTAACTGGCGGCATGACATCAGTTATCAAACGCGACCGCAGGTTGCGGCTCGTGAAGGCGCCACAAGAATTGCACGCGTTTCATTTCCTCATGGCCTGGCATCCGAGGCTCAACTCCGACCCGCGTCATGTATGGCTTCGTGGTGCGATGCGATCAACAACCGGGGCTCTGGATGGGTAAGCGTACTAGGAAAAATGTCAGTTTTATTGATTTTCCGAATTTCGGACGGCTCCAACAAGAAAAGTAATGAGAAGTCGGCATAGCGGAAGTGATCGCCGGTTCGGCCCCCCGCGCAAAAAACGCGCGAGGGATGACAGTCTTGAGGGTGGATTCGTCTCAAGTAATAGTCAAACTGACTCCTCACTCAGCGTGTGCTTGACAGTCTGAATTCACGGCTTGAGAATCCGTGAATGTCTTTCAGCGCCAGGCTGGCCGAGATTGTGCTGCCGGATACTGACGGCCACCAGGTGAAGTTGGGTTCCCTGTGGGCGGATAGTCCGGCTGTCATTGTGTTCCTAAGGCACTATGGTTGAATCTTCTGCCGTGAGCACGTGGCTCAGTTGAGCGCCAATCAGCAAGCATTCATCGCGAAGGGTGCGCGTCTGGGATCGATCAGCTTGGGCGATATGAACTACGCGCGCATCTTTCGCGAAGAGACAGGCATCACCTTCCCCTTGTTGGTCGATGAGCAACGGCAGGCCTACGAAGCTGTCCAGCTCCAGCGGGCATCTGTCCTGCACATCCTTCGCAAAGACAATGCGATTGCCCGCAAACGCGCGAAAGAAGCTGGCCATCGGCAGCACCGTTTTGGAAAGAATCCTTTTCAGCTCGGTGGTAGCTTCGTCTTCGGCCCCGGCAATGTAGATCGATACGCCCACACCAGCAAGACATTTGGTGACAACGCCCCCATTGCCGAACTCCTCGCTGCGCTTTCCTCCCAGCCTGAAGTGAAGCAGCACGAAGCTGCAATCTGAAGCTGCCCTTTTGGGAGCTGTGCGCTATCCCCTGTTCGCTGTCACCTGTTTTCTGTAACCTATGCGGCATGCGAACTTCCCTGCTCGGAGTTGTCCTCTCTCTGGCATGCGCTTTGCCTGCGTGTGCCGCAACTTTTTCTGTTGGCACTGCGACTGCGGAGTCCGGCCAGAAAGCGACCGGCTATCTCGAAGTCCCTGCGGGATCGGATCCCGCCACGAACATTCCGGTGGTCGTGGTAAATGGAGGCAAGCCAGGTCCCACTTTGGCACTCGTGTCTGGAGCGCATGGAACAGAGTATGCGTCCATCATTGCGCTGGAGAAGGTCATCCAGACCATCGATGCAACCCAGGTGTCGGGAAAGCTGATCATCGTTCCACTGGTGAACCTCAGCTCCTTCGAGAAAAAAGTGCCGCACGTGAATCCGATCGACGGCAAAAGCATGAACCGCTTCTATCCTGGGAATCCGAATGGCACGCAGACAGAGCGAGCATCCTGGCTGATCACGAAAGAAGTTGTGGAGAAGTGCGACTATCTCATCGACTTACACGGCGGCGACCTCGACGAGAGCCTGCGCCCATATTCGTACTGGTCAAAGACAGGAAACGAACGTCTTGACAGCGCCTCGCACGGAATGGTGCTCGCCTTTGGCCTCGATCACATCATCGTCGTAACCGATCGGCCAAAGGATCCCAGCGCATCCCGCTATCTAGATAGCACGGCTAGCACTCGTGGCAAGCCTGCGATTGCTGTGGAGGCAGGCTATTCCGGAACGACCGAGCCGGAGGATGTGCAGAAGCTGGTTGATGGCTGCTACAACGTAATGCGATATCTGAAGATGCTTCCGGGCGCTGCGCCGACGGTCGAAAACCCAGTCTGGCTCGGCAAAGTTTCAAGTGTGACCAGTCCGAATGCAGGATTCTTTTATCCACTGGTGAGGCGCGGTACCTATGTAGCTGAGGGAATGAAGATTGGTTATGTGACCGACTATTTTGGCAAGACAGTATGGGAGGCGCGTGCACCTACAGCCGGCGTAGTTCTTTACATCTGCTCGGTACCGTCAATGAAAAAGGACGACAACGTCGCCAACATCGGACAGATCACGACTCAGCCATAGGCCGAGACGTGCCGCAGTTCCTGTCTGCGTCTTACAACTTTGCCGCTCTAGTTGTATCGGTCGGACATGGCGCACCTGCGGCCTGCCATGCTTTTACTTTTGAGACGAACTCGTCGTGAGGCATTGGAATTGCATTCCTGCCTTCACCCGGATTCCAACCCCACATCACTAGCTTGTCTTCAGTCAGGTGTTCTACGAGTTGATCGAGGTTCCTATTTTTGTTTTGCTTCGGATCTTTGATCGACCGACAAACCTGGGCGTCTGTCAGGCCTTGCCAGATCATCGGCGTGCTTGCAGGAGGCAGCCCCCAGTTCGGCGCGCCGGGTGGTAAGTGTGCACCCGCGAGATTGTGGTCCTGATGACAAGTAGCGCACTTTTCCGCGGTGACACCGTGGCCATCGGGTCCGCGGCGTACGTTCATCGCATGAGGATGACCATCGTCGCCCTGCCGGGGGAAGTTGCCTTGTGAGTGACAATTCATGCATCGAGGGTGCCGCAGTACTGAGACGAAGGACAAAAACAAGTCGCTGTTCCCTGCACGTGAAGCCGCGTTCCGGTCAGTCTTCCGCGCGGCTGCCGATTGCGAAGACCAGCTTGCGCCGCCCAAAACAAGAAACGCAGTCAGCGCGATTGTCAGGGAAATGCGAGCAGATTGACGCAGGTGATTCATACCGCCTCCGTCATGCGAATCGGCAGTTTGCGAATTCGTTTCCTGGTCGCGGCGAACACTGCGTTGGCGATGGCCGGCGCAGTACATGGCACGCCTGGCTCCCCAATTCCGCCCGACTTCTCGTTGTTCTCCACGATGTGCGTCTCTATCTCAGGACATTCATTCATGCGCATCACTGGGAAGGTATGGAAGTTGGTTTGTTGCAGACGTCCACCATCGAACGTGAGCTCCTGGAACAGGGCAGCCGAGGCTGCGTAGATCGCGCCACCTTCCGTTTGCGCCGCAATGATCCCCGGATTCACATAGCGTCCGCAATCGATCGCGCATACCAATCTGTGCACGCGAACGTTTCCTTCGGCGACCGACACTTCAGCCACCTGTGCCGAATAGCTTTCAAACGACGCGTGGACTGCGATCCCACGCGCTCGACCCTTGGGTAGCGGCTTCCCCCAACCTGCTTTTTGCGCAGCCAGGTCGAGCACACCCAGGTGACGTGGATGCTTTTGCAAAAGATCGCGGCGGAACTGGTATGGGTCTTTGCCGGCCAGGGTAGCAAGCTCATCAATAAAGCATTCTGTGGCGAAACCGGTGTGGGAGTGTCCCACCGATCGCCACCACTGGACAGGCACTTGGACCTCTGCTTGATGAGACTCTACTCCCAGATTGGGAATCTCATAAGGAAGATCGTCAACGCCCTCGACCGAAGCAGGATCGTAGCCCTTCTTCGTCATACCCATCGCTTCCGCGAACATTGTTCCGGCCATGATCGATTGCCCAACCAGCCGCGACCGCCAACTCACCGCCTTCCCACTTGCATCGACACCGCCCACAATAGCGTGCAGGAACGCCGGACGATACCAGCCTCCTTCCATGTCATCTTCCCGCGTCCACACCACCTTCACAGGAGCCCCAGCCGCCTTGGCCACATGGACCGCTTCTACAACGAAGTCCGATTGCGGATTCGCTCGACGGCCGAATCCTCCACCGAGGTAGGTGGTCTGGATCTGTACTTTTTCCGGCGGGAGTCCCGCGACTTTGGCCGCATTCATCCGATCGACGGTCTGAAATTGCGTTCCGGTCCAGATCTCACAGGAGTCTGCCCGCAAGTCCACCGCGCAATTCAGGGGCTCCATCATGGCGTGCGGAAGGTATGGAACTTCATAGACCGCTTCAATCTTCTTGGCGGCCGAGGCAAGCGCAGCTTCTGGATCGCCGTCTTTGCGCACGCTTTTTCCCGGAGACTTGGCCTGCTCGCGAAACTGCTGCATCATCTGCGCGGTGTTGAAGCTGCTCATTGCGCCCTCGTCCCAGTCCACCTTGAGCGCGTCACGAGCCACCTTTGCCTGCCAGAACGAATCGGCAATCACTGCCACACCCGACGGCACCGCGACAATCTTGCGCACACCCGACATGCCTCGTGCACGCGAATCATCAAAATTCCGAACCTTTGCGCCGAAGATCGGAGGCCGCGCAACGACTGCGGTCAGCATGCCGGGCTGCCTGACATCCAGGCCAAAAATGGCCTTGCCATTTACTTTCTCGGGAGTGTCTAGCCGGCTCTTGGCCTTACCGATTATCTTGAACGTCTTTGGATCTTTGAGTGCCACCTTCTCGGGTGGTTTCATCTTCGCTGCAAGCTCTGCCAACTGCCCATACGTCAGCTTGCGGTTTGCTCCGTCGAGCACCGCGCCTGAGTCGGTCCGTACTGTCGCCGGATCGGCGTTCCACTTCTGCGCAGCAGCGGCGATCAGCATCGCGCGCGCAGCCGCCCCTGCATTGCGAAATTGCTCGAAGCCCGAGTACACACTGGAGCTTCCGCCGGTCATTTGCATGCCGAAGATAGGATGGTTGTATTTCGGATCCACCGGAGCGGGCTCAAAGCCTACATTCTTCCAGTCTGCGTCGAGTTCCTCTGCCAGCAACATAGGCAGGGATGTGTAAACCCCCTGTCCCATCTCCGAGTGGTTTACGATCACAGTTATGCGTTCGTCGCTGCCTATGCGCACGAAGGCATTCGGCATGAAGCTGGTGGTTGAAGCCTCCTGCGCGAACGCGTCTTTTGCTCCGTTGGGAATATAAAGACCAACGAGCAGGCCACCGCTTGCCGCCAGGGAAAACTTCAGAAATTCGCGACGTTCCAAAAGGGGAGTGCTCATTTGGCGCCGCCTTTCGTCATCATTCCGGCAGCTCGGTGAATCGCCTTGCGGATTCGGGGATACGTGCCGCATCGACAGATGTTTCCAGTCATCGCCTCGTCGATGTCTTCGTCGGTAGGCTGGGGCTTCTCGCGCAGCAAGACTGCCGCGCTCATCAATTGCCCCGACTGGCAGTAGCCGCACTGGGGAACATCCTCGGCGATCCAGGCACGCTGCAGTGGATGGCTCAGGTCAGGAGACAGTCCTTCGATGGTCGTAACTTTCTTTCCGGCCACGCGCGACACCGGAGCGACGCAGGAGCGCAAGGCTTCGCCATCGAGATGCACCGTGCAAGCGCCGCACTGGGCCATGCCACAGCCGTACTTCGTCCCGGTTAAGCCCAGGCTGTCGCGCAGCACCCAGAGGAGAGGAGTTGAAGGATCGACGTCCACATCAACGCGCCGATCATTCACAGTAAAAGAGATCATGGGAACGCCTCCTTGAAGAAAAGAGGTACGGCAACGCGGAGCAAGAGCATTAGTGTACTCCCATGAATCAACCTGCTGTGTGGACCGGTGCATTTTCTCGAGGCACCGCATTTTCGGCTATCGAACTGAGGCCCAGTAATCTGTCGCGCGTTGCATAATCGGGACTTCAAAATTTCGCTCTTCGGGGACCGCATCTGAAATGCACAGATTTGCCGCAGCCTTATTTGCCGGAAGCATGATGCTCTGTAGTTGTTCCGAAATGAGAGAGTCGAAGGCCAAACCTTCTGTCCGTTACCAGAGCATGGTCCTAAACCCACTCTTTGACGGCAAGACGCTCAACGGATGGAGCGGCGATCCGACGATCTGGTCGGTAAAGGATGATGCAATCCACGGGATCACGGAACATGGAGGGCAACTCATCCTCTCGAATGGAGATTACTCAGATTTCAGGCTCATTCTGAAGTCACGGCTCGTCAGCGAGAAGAATCATCTGGGCGTCTGCTTCTGGGGCGAGCGCAAGACGGATTGGGGATACGGTAATTGCATTCTTGTGATTCCTCCCACTGGCGGCATGTGGGATTACCACCCTGGGAAGAAAGGTCCACCGCGCGAGAAGCTGCCACATCCGGACTTCGATCCGGGTGCCTGGCACGAATCCGAGATTCTGGCTCATCTCAAGACGGGAACTATCCGGATGGCGGTGAATGGGGTCGAAGTCACGCGCTACACCGATGAAGACGCAACGCGCCTCCGTAGGGGACCCATAGGATTGCAGATTCATGCTGGAGCGTCAGAGGTGGAGTACAAGGACATCAGGCTTGAGCTCGATCCAAAAGAGGACCGATTAATTACCGTGAGACCTTCGGCGCCGACTGCTCCGTAACCAGACGCTCCGACGAAAGTTCGATTTGAGGATCACTGTCGTCGTAATCGGACGCAGATGTCTCGTCACGGCGCTCGCTGCTGCTAAAGGCATTTAGTAGAACAGTGAGGACAGTCGCAACCAGCAGGTTGAGCGCCAGCGCGTTTACGGCTGCGTACGAGGAGAACGTCCGGCCTCCAATACGCAACGGGAATACCGCCGTGAGCTTCTGCGAGATCACCATCGCAGTGCCCGCTGCCATCCCCACTGCCCAGCCGAGTAGTAAAGCAGCCGGGCGAAACCAGCTCGTGAAGAGTCCGAGAATCACGGTCGGGAGCGTTTGCACGATCCAGATTCCGCCAAGCAATTGGAGGTTAATCGCATACTGCGTAGGCAGGAACAGGACAAACAGTAGACCAGCAACGCTGAGCAAGAGCGAGAGCAGCTTTGCCAGTCGTGCTTCTTTGCGCTGTGAAAGATTGGTCCATAGATACTCACGACAGATGTTGCGCGTAAACAGACTCGCAGCCGCGATCGACATGATGGCGGCAGGCACGAGCGCTCCTACCGCAATGGCTGCAAAACAGAATCCTGCAAACCACGGGGGAAATATCTTCAGGAACAATGCCGGTACCACGTAGCTGGAAGATGTAACTGATACTCCAGCCGCCAGCGCACCGTAGCCCAATAAGGCCAGCATTCCTAGCAACAAACTATATGCAGGCATCAGTGCCGAATTGCGCTTGATGACGGCCGCGCTGGAGGAGCTAAGAACCGCTGTGATGCTATGCGGATACAGGAATAACGCCAATGAGGAGCCCAGAACCAATGTTGAAAAAGGCAGATACTGGCCTGGTCGCAACACTAACGATGCCGGATTGGGCCGGTTCGCCAATGCTGTCGCGGCGGAGTGGAAGATGTTTCCGTAGCCGCCGAGCTTCATCGGAAGCCATATGATCGCTGCAAGAACGACGATATAGATCATCACATCCTTGATGAAGGCAATGCTCGCCGGTGCGCGGAGTCCGCCCGTATAGGTGTATCCGAGGAGTAATCCAAAGGCGATGACCAGCGGCAACTGTCCAGTCCATCCGCTGCCGCTCAGACCTAACGCGCCAACCGAAACCTGAATCCCAATCAACTGCAGCGCGATGTATGGCACAGTAGCGAGAATTCCGGTCACGGCGATAGCCAGGGCCAGCCAATGATTGCCGTATCGTCCACGCACGAAATCAGCAGCCGTTACGTAGTGATGCTTCCGGCATACCGCCCAGAGCCTCGGCATTGTGAGGTAAGCGAAGGCAAAGGATACGGTGCTGTATGGCAGCGCGAAAAAGCCTGGCGCTCCGGTGCCATAGACTAGCGCTGGAACCGCGATAATCGTGTAGGCAGTAAATAGATCGCCGCCCAGCAGGAACCACGTGATGACGGTTCCGAACCTGCGTCCGGCGAGTCCCCACTCCTCGATCAGGTTGAGATCCGCGCGCTTCCAGCGTGTGGCCATAAACGCGACTGCGCTGATGACGATGAGGAAGAAGGTGAAGACGGAAATCGCCGTCCAATCGAGTGTTGTCCTCATCGGCCGCTCTTCCGGTACACCAGAAATGTGATAGCGGCGCTAAGCGGAATCCAGAGGAACTGGTACCAGTAGAAGAATGGAAAGCCCCAAACGACGGGGTTTATGCGCGAGTAAAGCGGCGTGCACAGAAGCGCGATGAAAGGGATCGCGAGCAGTAAGAGCCACTTCCGTTTGGTTGCGGCAGCCATCGGCACTGCCAACGATACTGGCAATTCGAGTTTTTGGGGAGATGCCTGAGAGGCTGCAAGTTGCCGAACCGCGAGTCGCAGCGCGCAAAGTGACTTAAGTTACTTTGCGGCCTCGGCCACGTGGGCTACTCTGCTGCTTAGGTTCCGGCGACAAAGGGTGGCCGCGAGAACGTCATCATTCGACGGCAGGCCCGTCAAAGTTTCTAACGGCTAGGACAACAAAACGAACAGCAGACAAGCGACTGGGCGGACTTCGGTCCGCCCGATTTTTTTGCGCTTCCACTTTGCCGACCATTAACACCAAGACCAAAACCTCACGCGGATGAACGCGGATTTTACGGATTCACGCAGATTTTTTTGGGGAGTGTGAGATTGAAAGGGACTGCGGCACGCCTCACGCACCCCGCCGAGGACGGCCAGATCCACGTTTTGCGCCTATGTGCTTATCGCTAATTGCTTGTCGCTGCCTTTTACGCCAGCGCGCGCTGGGAGCGCATCCGTCGCATGATGGCGTCAGCGGCGGCGCGTCCCGTGCGCACGCAGTCGGGGATTCCGATTCCGTGGTAGGCATTGCCGCTGAGGTGCAAGCCGGGGAAACGCTGCATGTGCATTTCCAGGCGTGCGATTCTCAGCAAGTGTCCAACGCCATACTGGGGCATAGCCTTGTGCCATTTAAAGACACGCACGAGTTGCGGCTCGGCGTCAATGTTCAGGATCTCGCGCATTTCGCGGCGAGCGATTTCAGTAATCTGTTCCTTCGTCTGATCCAGAATCTCGGGATCTCGTGAGCCGCCCATAAATACGCGAATGAGCGCAGTGCCTGCGGGAGCTCGGTTCTCGAATTTGTTATGAACGAAGGTACAAGCGATCATGCGCTTACCTTCCTTGCGCGGGACAAGAAAGCCGAAGCCCGGCGGTAGCGCGATAGCGGCAGCGTCGTAAGCCAGGGCGACCGTTACAGCGGAGCTATAGGAGATTTCCTGCAGCAGCTCAACCGGACGCTCCGAACCGGGGAGCTCGGCAATCAGTTTGGCGCTGGCATGCGCGGGGAGAGCCAGGATCACATGATCGAAGTCTTCAGTGGTCTCTCCGAATCTAAGCCGCCATCCATCCTCTTGGGCCGTCAGCCCGTCGACGATGCGAGAAGGACGCAGTGACTCTCGTTGTACTTGTCGAACGATCGACTCCACCATGCGCTGCATACCATCCCGCATCGAGGTGAAAAGGGGCTGTGGAGGAGCACTCTTGTGCTGCGATGATCTGGCCGCCAACGCACCGCGCACAAGACTGCGGTGGCGACACTCCATATCCACCATTAGTGGCAGGGTCGCACGGACGCTGAGCGCAGAGGCGTCGCCGCCATAGATGCCAGTCAACAGCGGATCGGCCAAGCGGTCCACCAACTCAGAGGTGAAGTGCCGGGAAACAAAGCTGGCAACGCTTTCATCGTCGTCTGCTCCGAGTGGCTGCGGTGGCCAGAGATATTCTCGTGCCATGGTTAGCTTCGTTTGGCGGGAAAACAGCCGCGACGTCAGGACGGCCCCCATCCTTGTGGGCACCATCATCTGCATCCCCGGGGGAATCGGTTCGAGACGTCCGTTGATCAGAATGTAAGTCTTGCGGTCCTCATCGCGAGAGCCGATGAGTTGAGAGGAGAGGCGCAGATCGTCACATAGCTCGCGTGCCCACGGCTTCGTGCTTAGAAATGAATCGGGACCAGCTTCAATAATGCATCCATCGATCCGCTCGGTCTGGATTGCTCCGCCGAAGCGCGACTCCGCCTCAAGGACGGTGAACGACAGCGGAGCCCCACGACGACGTTCCTGCTCGAGATAAAAAGCGGTCGTCAGACCAGAGATACCACCGCCAACGATAGCTACACGCGTCACCGCAGGAATCCTACATCCGGCGCGAGAACCTGGCTATCCGGCAAACAAACTATGGACTCAAAGGGTTATGCGTGCATGTATCCCAGCAGCGAGAGAACCATCGTGACGATGATGGCCGCCATCAAGATACGATCATTCCAGGGGGACGAGATAGATTCGGGTTCGCGTTTCGCCTGGAACTGCATGTTCGTCTCCTGGAACACCACATTGGTACAACATCTGATTAACATGGAAATGAGAAAGTTGCACGTAATCAGAAGTAATCCGCGTTTCAGATACAGTAACCGTATTGGTGATGGCGAACCGCACCTTAATCCGTGCCCTGCCCAAGGCTGAATTGCACTTGCATCTCGAGGGTACCGTTACCCCGGAAGCTCTCGCTGAGCTCAGCCGCCGCCACGATAGGAATCCTCTCACCCTCGAGGAGGCTACTCGGTTGTACGAGTATGCCGACTTCAACGGATTTCTCATGGCCTTCAAAGCCGTTACCGAGCGATTGCTTACCTCGGAGGATTTCGAGCTCATCACTTATCGCATCATTGAACGCCTGCATGAGGAAGGAGTACTCCATGCTGAGGTCTACGTGTCTGTTGGTGTCGTTCATTGGCGCCAGCAGGAGTTTGAGCCTCTATTTGAAGGGATGGAACGGGGGCTAGAGCGCGGCCAACGAGACTTCGGCGTATCGGTCCTTTGGATCTTCGACGCGGTTCGTCACTTTGGAGTAGAGCCGGCGAAACGGGTTTTCGAACTGGCAATTCAATACAAAGACCGACACGTGATTGGAGTTGGCCTAGGCGGGGACGAAGTCCGGGGGCCGGCCGAACAATTTCGCGATCTGTATCGATACGCGGCGGACAATGGCCTGCGGCTGACAGCTCATGCGGGAGAAAGTACCGGACCAGAGTCTATTTGGGCGGCGTTGAATATCGGCGCTGAGCGCTTGGGGCATGTCCTGAGCGCCGTGCGCGATCCCGAACTAATCGAAGTACTGGCGCAGCGCCAGATTCCAGTAGAGATATGCATTTCCAGCAATCTCCGCACCGGCTGTTTGCCCAACATTGACCAGCATCCGGTGCGTCGGCTGTTCGATGCTGGGCTTCTCGTGACCCTGAACACTGATGATCCGGCGATGTTTCATACCTCTCTGACTCGCGAATATGAACTTGCCCAAGATGTTTTCGGGTTTACCGATGAGCACGTCCGCGAGCTCGCGCGGAACTCGCTGGAAGCGTCATTCTTGGCTGCCGAGAAGAAGGTACTGATGCTCCGAAAATTTGACAAGGAGGTCGAGAGGTCAGAGGTGTCGCTTCAGGAGAGAATTTCGAATGAATAGTGGCGGTGTCCGCTACGCCAGCGATACGCCTCGAAATCGTTGCGATCGATAGTGAATACCTTACGCGTTCGGAGCGACTCAGCGGCTACGACCAGGGAAGCATCGGCAAGATCCATCGGATGATCGGCATATAACTCCATCAGCTCGAAGGCCCGGACAAGGGCCGGCTTGGTAAAAAACCAGATCGATAGACCGCCGCCGGAAATGAATTCCCGAAGCCGGTCAGCGCCGCGGCTCTGAGGTTGCAATAAGTGAAAGGCTTCGGTTAACACTGGGATCGTGGAATTGATAGGTTCGTGAATGCCTTCAAGTGTTTCCGCGCACTGCCGATGAAGAGAATCCTGCGGATCGAACAACGCAACGAGCGGGCCTGCATCGATTAGAATCACCGCTTGAATTTCTTCTTCAAGGCTCGACTAACTCCGCGGCGAACCTCAGCGGAAGAGTCGTTAGCCCAACCACCAGCTCCGAGATCGAGACTCTTGTAAACATCGTAGGGTCGTCGCACAGCTTCTGATGCGACCCGTTCCCGAAACGCCCTCAAGCCATGCTTGAGCGCTTCGGAAATCGGCAGACCGGTGGCCTCACGGATTTCCTGCAAGACCGCTTCAGCCTCTTCGTCGAGTCTCACGGTTCGAATCGCCATATTCTGTATTACATACCGTATTACAGATCAGGCCAGAGGGTCAAGATAAACCTGCGGTGCACTCACCCTCAGTCGAAACGCGTTGGTAACAGGGCTGTGCCACAAAAGAATAAACCCCTCGCAGAGCGAGGGGTTTTACTAGGAGCCGTTCTTCCTGGCTACTGAGTCGGCTTCGGCTGGTCGAGGACGATTCCACCGGGGCCCTGCTGTTTTTCGGCTTTGGCCTTTTTGGTTTCCATCGTCTTCTTCACCCAGTCGTCTGCCGTCGCCAGATCCTGTTTGCGCGCATCGGAATCGCCGCACTCAAGGTCGGCCTTCTCACGGAACAGCAGATTCAAATATGCCATGGCATCGTCATAGTCTTTACGAAGCTCAATTGCCTTGTTTAGATCGTCGATGCCTTCCTGCACTAACTGCTGGTTCTTCCCTTGAAGGTCAGAACAGAGCTTCTTGTCCTTGATGGGCTCGTCCGCTCTGATGCCGGCGCCGGTCTTGGCGTCCATGCGACGCTTGTAGGCTTCGGTCCAGTCAATCACGGCAACGGAGTAATAGGCTTCAGGGTCACTGGGATCGCTCTTGATCACCTGCGCATGATAATCCTTCGCCTGATCGAGGTACTTCAACTTGTCTTCCGGCTTGCTTGCGCCGCTTGCCATATTGAAGTAGAGCGAAGCGATGCCTTTCAGGCTCCCGATTTCGCCGGGATTCTTCTCGAGCTGCTTCTTGAATTCATCAATTGCCTGGTTGCAGTTCCGCGTATTTTCAGGAGTATCTACTCCAGGAACGCACTGCTGGGCATAGGCCGTGGCCAAATAGAGCCGGGCTACGGAAAGATTCGGATCGAGGCTAACCGCGTTTTTGAAATGTTCGATAGCGGCGTCATACTGCGCGCTCCGATAGGACTGAACACCCTTATTCAGTTGATCTCGGGCTCTGAGCTTGTCGCATCCAACCCCAGTCAGTGACGCGGCAATCGCGAGCACTACTAGGAAACGTCCGCTTCTGTTCATGAAGTCTTCCCAGCTCCTTGAAGAGCAAAAACTCAAAAATATATGCCGCGATTTGATCACGGCATTGTACAACGTGGCTTTCAGCGCTCGGCTTTCCGCCTTCAGCCCAGTCTTCGTTCTCGAACACCAAAAGAAAGAGTTCGTGGTGCCGTCACGCCGCTTCGCAGCTGAATGCCGAGTGCTAACTCTGCCTTACTGCCCTGCTTCGATCTTCGCCGTAATCAGACCGACTTTGTCGACGTTAGACGCATGCGCGATATCGATGACCTGCGCCACATCGGAAAATGGAACGTCGTCATCGCCTTTCACGAACATTATTCGCTCAGCTCGCGTCTTGAAGATGTCAGACAGGCGAGTCTGGAGTTCATCCCAGCTAACTGGATCCTGGTTGATCTTCAGCGTCGGACGTTGTCCTGGAGCCGCCTGAACCACCTGGACTACGATAGTTCGATCATTGGGCTCCTGTTGCTTCTGCTTATCCTTGGGAGGCTGAGGGACCAAGGCATCAAGACCGCGAGGAGTCAGCGGAGTGATCACCATGAAGATGATCAGCAACACGAGAAGCACATCGATAAGTGGCGTTACGTTGATATTTGCTGCGGGACCTCCACCGTGGTCCCCGACTGCCATTGCCATATAAAACCCTTTTCCGTTCTACCGGTGCCGGCAGAACCTGGAATTATTCACCGCCCGCCTGTCCAGTCGCTCCCGGAGGCGTCTTGCGCTCAGCCAAAGGCTGCCGCTGCTCCGTCAAAAGACCGAGCTGATCGACACCAGCGGATCGGACGTTGTCCACAACTGCGACCACGCTGCCGTACTTTGCGCGCGCGTCCGCTTTAACGTAAACGCGCTTATCAACCTTGTTAGCGAGTCGATCTCGTACCTTGTCGCTGAGCTGATCGGCACCGATCAAATCGTTGCCAAAGAAAACCTTATTGTCGCGAGTAACCGCGATCAGAATCGCGTCTTCCTTATCGGCATCCGGCATCTGCTCAGGATTCGTGGTCTTCGCGAGTTCGACTGCGCGACCGTGCTGCAGCATCGGCGTGATGACCATGAAAATGATCAGGAGTACCAGCATCACGTCCACCATCGGCGTTACATTGATGTCGGAATTGACCTTTTTACCTTCGTCTCGTTTTGCTAAAGCCATTGTGTTTGCCTATTCTCGATTTCGATACGCACCATGGTAGAGACCAGCATGCTGTCTCTACCATCGTGTTGGAGGACTAACCAAGCCTGCGTCTAACGACGTCCGCTGCGCTTCAGGAAATAATCGATCAACTCAGAGGACGAGTTATCCATCTCCACGTCAAAAGCCTCGACCTTATTCGTGAAGTAGTTGAACATCATCACGGCCGGGATAGCGACGAACAATCCGATCGCCGTGGTCACTAGAGCTTCCGAAATACCACCGGCGACGGCACCCAAACCTGAGGTCTTCTGCGCTGAGATTTGCCGGAAGGCGTTCAGAATGCCGATCACGGTACCGAACAGTCCTACGAACGGGGCCGTCGAGCCAATCGTCGCTAAACCACCGAGGCCGCGCTTCAGCTCGGCGTGAACGATGGCTTCGGCGCGCTCCAACGCGCGCTTGCTGGCCTCGATCTGTTCGCCGGGAATATCGTTGGAATCGCCGTGCGCCTTGAATTCCTGCAGTCCAGCGGTAACCACCTTGGCCAGATGCGATTTCTTGTTGCGCTCGGCCACGCGGATGGCCTCGTCGATCTTTCCATCGCGCAGCGCACCAGCAACCTGAGGCGCAAAGGCGCGAGACTGTTTGCGGGCAGCGTTAAATGCGATGTAGCGGTCAATCATCACGCCGATCGACCACGCGGACATGATGAAAAGGACAATGACGACGAGGCGCGCTGGCCAGCCCATCTGCTTCCACAGCGAAATCGGATCCCATCCGACTTCGGCTTCACCCTGAAGCAGCATGGCGAAGGCAGGCAGCTTGTAATACGCCACCGTTGCGAGAGTTGCCAATTGAATCACTTGAGTTAGTCCTCCTCAGAACTTGTTTGATTGCGACAAGATCTCAAACATGAATATAAAGTCGCATCGTTATCTAAATTCGACTCCGGCTCAGCGCTGGATGTTCCCAACCTACGATCGGAGCTACCAGCAAGAACACTGAATCTACAAACCTCCGGCGTAATCCGAAGGCAAGGTGCGCAATTTACCAATGGAAAAAGCTGGATACAGAAACTACAGAACTGCAGGAGAGGCAGCTCTGCCTCTCCCTTTTCATTCAGAAGCTACTTTGTTTCAAGAGGTTTCCCAGCTCCTCTCGCCTCTAACCGCCGCTCAGGGTGAAATTCACCTGGATGGTGGTTTCTACTTCTACAGCTTCGCCGTTCAGGATGTACGGCTTATAGCGCCATTGACGCACAGCTTCGATCGCAGACTGGTACAACATCGGCGGTCCACTGACAGCGCGCAAGTTCTCGATGGTTCCGCCTTTGCTGATCGTAGCCTGCAAAACCACCTGTCCTTGAATGCGAGCGGTCTTGGCGATAGCCGGGTATACCGGATTCGGTCCCGATATCTTGTTGCCTGCAACTACACCGGAGGACACGCGAACCCTCTGTGGCGGCGCAACCTTAGGAGGCGGAAGCGAAGAGCCAACGATACCGCCGAGCACGCCACCCATGGTGCCGCCGGCCACGCCACCGACTACACCACCAACAACGCCTGCCATTTGTGGCGGTGCTTCGTCTTCCTTCACCATCTTTATTTCTTTGGGAATCTTGGTTGGAGCGCGAAGCTGATTGTTGACCATTTCCGTTTGGACCTTCACGACCTTCACCACTGCTGCCGGAGGTGGCGGCGGGGGTGGGGGCGGAGGTGGGGGTGCAACCAGGAAGGTCATCAACTGCTGCTTGGGTAACGCTTCCGTGTAAATGAGCGGGATAAGAACCATCACGCCGAGCAACAACATCTGTAACCCAAAAGACAAAAAGGTAGTGATGCCGCGCTTGGTTTTTAGTCTTCCCGAAGACTCGACCAGGCTGTCCTCAAACATAGCCAATCTCCATCAGGGGCACTTCTACTTAGATAGACACCGCTAGGGCCGAATTTGCTCCCAGTCAGGCGCGTATTTTTGTGCGACGACCAGCTACTCCCGGCACAGCTGCTGTTCCAGTCTTCGCCAAACGCCAATCCTGGTAAGCCACCAACATGGGCGCTGCCACTGCAATCGAGGAATACGTACCTATTAGGATGCCGATTACCAGGGCAAAGGAAAACCCATGGAGAACCTCTCCCCCGAAAAGATAGAGAGAGAGAACCGTCAGAAATGTCAGACCCGATGTGAGCACCGTCCGGCTCAGGGTCTGATTGATACTGCGGTTTACGATCTCCGAAAACGACTCCCGCCGGTACAGCTTTATGTTTTCCCGAATACGGTCGAAGATGACGATGGTGTCATTCATCGAGTATCCGATCAGCGTAAGAATCGCGGCGATAACGGTAAGCGTTATCTCTTTATTCGTCAAGGAGAATGCCCCAACCGTGATGAGCGTGTCGTGGAAGACCGCCACCACGGCGGCTACTCCGTAAATCCATTCAAACCGGAAGGCCAAGTAAACTAGCATCCCAGCGAGCGAATAAAGAGTAGCGAGAGCTGCTTGTTTTCGCAGCTGCGCTCCGACCTGCGGACCAACGATCTGTACGCTCCGTACGCCAAAGTGCGAGGTAAACGCACCGTCTTTCAAGGCGCTGACTACTTGCGGGGGCACGACTCCGCTCAACTCATCGATGGAGCCAAGCACACCGGAGCGCCTCTTGTCGCGAAAATCCGTAATCTGCCGGGCTATGTCGTTGTAGCGAGTGGTTGCGAGGGCTCCCAGCTGCAGGGAATCCTTCTCCAATAAGTAGCTGGCGATTTGCGATGGACCCGTATTGTTCAGGTCGAGCTTGCCCGGCTGGCCGCCGAAATACTTTTCCATGGCAGCGATGATTGCGCTGCGACCACGATCGAGCGACTGCTCATTCGTTTCGCGCTGTGGAAGGCGGACAATCAGCTCATTCTCAGTAGCGGCGCCGAGCCTCTGCTTCTCCGCATCATGGTATCCGGCGTCGTCCAGCGCATGCTGTACCTTGCCGAGGTCCGGAGTGCTGGCGAATTTCATGTCGACCAGAGTTCCACCCTTGAAGTCGACACCCAAGGGAATGTGGTGCCAGAACGCCATCGACAAGATGCCCGCAATGCTGAAGATCAGGGAGAAGCCGAGGAAGTACCATTTCTTCCCAAGAAAATCGATATTGGTGTTTTTGAAGAGTTCCAAAGTTATTGTCCTAGAGCTGCGCAGCTTTTAGATACTCAGCGCTTCTCCGCGCTCTTTGCGATTCAGTATCGCGTCGAAGATTACGCGCGAGACAAACACCGCAGTAAACAGGTTCGCCAGCAGACCGAACGTCAAGGTGACTGCGAATCCCCGTACCGGGCCAGTTCCAAAAAGGAACAGAATCACGGCCGAGACGATGGTAGTGACGTGGGTATCCACAATCGTCAACCAGGCGTGCGCGAATCCTTGCTCCACGGCTGCCGCCGGAGCCTTTCCGGCTCGCAGCTCCTCGCGAATGCGTTCGAAGATCAGGACATTCGAATCAACGCCCATACCGATGGTCAAGATCACTCCCGCGATTCCCGGCAGCGTGAGCGTCGCGTGACTGAACCCAAGAAACCCGAGCAGGATGATCAAATTCAACAAGAGAGCCAAATCTGCATTTACCCCAGCCCCGCGGTAGTAAAGCAGCATGAACACGAGCACAGCAGTCATGCCGACAATCGCGGCCAGCAGACCCTGCCGAATCGAGTCTGCTCCGAGTGATGGCCCAACGGTCTCTTCGTCGAGGTAATGAATGCTAGCCGGCAAAGCCCCTGAACGCAGCATCATGGAGAGGTCCTGAGTCTGTTGCTCTGTGAAGGCGCCGGTGATTTGCACGTTATCGCGAATCTGATCATTAATCGTTGCAGCCTCGCGAACGCGATTATCGAGAACGATCGCGAGCCGCTCTTTCAAGTGAGCGGCCGTGAAGTCTGAGAAGCGGCGACCGCCGTCGTTGCTCAGATGAAAATTGACATCCGGACGCCCGTTCTCATCTCGGCTGGGCTGCGCGTCGCGAATGTCACTGCCGGCGACCGCCGCAGTGCGTGATACGACGTAGTACTCAGCCTGATCTCGCCCGGTATTGCCTGGCAGGAGCACCGCATCGGGAGGAATGACGCCATTGTTGGCCTGAAGCGCGGATTGCTCGTCCGGATAAGGCCCGCCGATGACCAGGCGAATATCGAGCATCGCCGTGGACTGCATGATCTCGCGCACGCGCGCCGGATCGTCCACACCGGGAAGTTCAACGAGAATCTGATAATCGCCGAGTCCGTGCTCCTGGATCACTGGCTCACTCACGCCCAGCTGATCCACGCGGTTGCGGATGGTATCGATCGCCTGCTGTACCGCCCGTTGCTTGAGCGAGGTGAGCTCAGAAGGCTTCATCACAATCTGATAGGAATTACCGGCGCCGCTGGAAAGGTCGTATCGCTGAAGCGTGTCGCTGACTGTATTCCGCAGTGCACCTACTTTGTCCGGCGGAACTCCATTGACGGCGATGGTCTCGGGACGATTCTGCGGGTCAGGCTTGGTGATATCGGTGAAAGTTACGCCGGCTTTGTTCAGATCCTCGCGCAACGATTGCACGACGCGATCCGTCTCAGCGTTCACCGCTTCGTTCACCGCGACCTGCAGGATCAGGTGTGTACCGCCCTTAAGGTCCAGCCCAAGATGGATGTTTTGTTGAATGGCGCCCAGCAGCCCTTGCTGCTTCCAGGCGGCAATGGCCTTCTCCGGCTCCGTGCCCAGGAAGATGCCGTACACGAACACCAACAGCACGGCAATGATGAAAAGTGTCTTCGGTAGAAGTTTTTTGCGCATTTACTTGGCTTCTTCTGGATTAGCGAGAGCGGTCACCGCCGAACGGGCGACTTCGATTCGCAAATTATCTGGGGGGACACGCAACTGCACAGCGTCGTCTCTCACGGAGATGATGGTCCCGCGAATGCCGCCGCTGGTGACCACCCTGTCGCCATTCTTCAATGCCGACAGCATCTGCTGCCATTTCTTTTGCCGCTTCTGCTGCGGCAGGATCAACATCACGTAGAAGATCGCGAAAATCGCGATGAGCGGGACGACTCCGAAAATGGCGGAGCCGGACGATTGGGCAAGCAGACAGCTAATTGGGTGTAACTCGATCAATTCTCTTCTCGTAGAGATTTCGCGATTGGATGATTTCGCGACTTTGTGACTGGCTGGGCGGACGCTGATTCTGCGGCTACTGGCCGCCGGATCACGAAATCACCCGATCACCAAATCACGAAATCGACTTTAGGGCCGCCGAACTCCCCCAAGTCTTGAGGATGGCGCGGCTTCAAGGAAAAGCCTGCTCAGCTCGTCTGCTCTGAAACCCGCGTGGCCTCAGAGAGCTTCGCTCGCAACTCTCCAAGCTTAATAGCATGACGGACGCTGCGCATCGTGTCAAGGTAATGGGACAAGTTGTGGATGGTGTTGAGCACCGCGGCAAGCGGCTCTCCGGACACAAAAAGATGACGCAGATACGCACGCGTGTAACGCGAACACACCATGCAAGCACACCTAGGATCGGCAGGCTGCTGATCGCGCGCATAGCGAGCGTTCTTGATGTTCATTCGGCCCTCCGAGGTAAATAGCAGTCCATGCCGCGCTGCACGCGTGGGCAACACACAATCCATCATGTCCACGCCCATTGCCGAGTATTCGACAATCTCCTCGGGGTACCCAACCCCCATCACATATCGCGGCTTATCTTTAGGAAGCAGCGGCAAAGTATTGGCGATGATCTCGCGCGTCAACTCCCGCGGCTCGCCAACGCTGAGCCCGCCAATTGCGTATCCAGGAAAATCCAGCTCCAGCAGACGCTCAGCAGACTCGTGCCGCAGGTCCGAGTACATAGCGCCCTGCACGATGCCGAATAAAGATTGCCTACCCTCACGATCCTCTTCCCACGGCACCTCATCTTTGTGCTGATCAAAGTACTCTTTGCTCCGCCGCGCCCAGCGTGCGGTCATCTCCATCGACTCGCGTGCTCGCTCGCGTTCCGCCGGATGCTCGGTGCACTCGTCGAACGCCATCACGATGTCCGCGCCGAGCGCGATCTGGATCTCCATCGAGCGCTCCGGCGTGAAGAAGTGGCTGGAGCCATCGAGGTGCGAGCGAAACTCGACTCCACGTTCCGAAACCTTGCGCAGCTCGTTCAGGCTGAAGACTTGGAAGCCCCCAGAGTCGGTGAGAATACTGCGTTCCCACGACATGAAGCGATGCAGTCCGCCCATCTCGCGAATGGCATCATGCCCGGGCCGAAGGTAGAGGTGGTAAGTGTTTCCCAAAAGAACCTGGACGCCGAGCTCTTCGAGAAGGTGCTGCGGAACGCCCTTAACCGAAGCGAGCGTCCCTACCGGCATGAAAACAGGAGTCTCGACTTCGCCGTGCGGCGTTCTGATCGTGCCCAGGCGGCCGGAACCATCAGTCGCGGAGATGGAGAAAGAGAGAGACATCGAGATCGGGTGATCGGGTGAAGTGCACGTCGCTTTAGATCCGCCCTATCACAGCCTTGTGAACGATGATGATGTCACAGACAAGAGAAACTTGGATTCGGCTCTTACTTCACCCGATCACCCGATGGCCCGATCACCCGATTCCTACCACCCATTCCGCTCGCGCAGACTCGTAATATGCGCGACATGGTGCGGACCATGCCATGCATACAACGCGATCATCCAATCAGTCGTACGAACACCGTGCTCAGGATGGCGAAAGGTACGAGCGAAATCCGTATCGGACATCGCCCGCAGCAGATGATTCCATCTCTCGTGCAGTGTTTCGAGCAACACGAGCGAAGTTTCCACCGGTGTGAGGCGCGTGTCTGCCAGCTCTGCCCAACGCTTCTCGTCATAGGGCTTGATCGTGGGCTCATCTTCGGTGAGTGCCAGCTTGGTCCTGATGTACGCATTCAGGTGGCTGTCAGGTACATGATGCGCCACCTCCCGGACAGTCCAGCCACCGGGACGATACGGCGTGTCGAGCTGCTGCGGCGAGAGTCCCCGCAATGCTTCGCGCATTTTTGCGGGAACCTGTTCGATCGTGTCAATCGCCGCAGCCCGCTGCTGCTTGGTCATCGGACCTGCATAAGCAAATTTTCCGATGGGGTAACTGAGATCCTGAACTGGTGCCGTAGTGCTCATCGAGTCCTCCTAAATCTTGTGGGTAGCCAATTGATTTCCGACTGTCGCTCTCAGGCTCACGTTTTTTTGAATACCGCAAAGCGGATTCCCCGCGCCGAAAGCAGGCGCGAGAAATGACAGTGAAAGAAGTGAGCCGCTCCTGCTTTCACTTCGCCCGATCACCGGATGGCCCGATCACCCGATGCCTTTGTCTTCTCCATGAACTTCTTCACATTCACGACTGCGCGGTGAACTGTTCCCGATCCAATCGGCTGCTGCTCGTTACGAGCGCTGACGCGATAAATAAAGAAGCGCCCCTCGATTCTCTCCAGCACAGCCTCGGCAATTACCATCTGGCCGATAGTCGTAGGAGCGCGATGGTCCACGTGGACGGCGGTTCCCACTGTGGTCTCGCCGTCTTCACAGAACGGCTGTTGCGCCTGGTAACAGGCATACTCCATCCAGCCAATCATCCACGGTGTAGCGAGGACTGAAGGAAGGTCGGAACTCAGCGCCGCAAGAGTATGCCTGTGCTCCACTTCGTTGGTCACCTCGGCTCGGGTACCGATAGGAATGTCTTTGGCCATAGATTTGGAAAATTAATGTTTGACTATACGGGAGTTGGAAAACACCGTGCAATTTCCAGCAGGCATGAGAGGCGAATTGGCAGAAGTTCCATCCTTCATAGATTCAGGCTGCTTTTTGCACGCCATCTACCAAAATCTGTATGCATTGTGAAAATCGCGGGATGCAAAGGTCTAGCTTGTTTCGGAATTTTCATGTTGCGTAAAAGCAGATATGGAAAACTCTCTATCACTGGTGATAGATTTCCCCGTCCCCCTAAAGGTTCAGGATTTGTATTCCCCGATCTTGGTGCCATTGAGATGCGTGTGCATCGTCCTGGCTGGTCCCGGTTCGAAATCTGTTTCATTTTTGAGGAGCTAAATATGTTGAGATTCCGCAATGTGACCCTTGAGCCCAGCTCGGGTGACTTTCGTCGGTTGCTTTCACTACTGTTCACATTCGCGATAAGCGTAACTCTGTGCGTTAGCGCGCTTGGGCAATCCACAACTGAGGGCGCAATTGGCGGCACGGTTTACGACGTCGCCGGCGCAGTCGTCCCCAACGCGTCGGTGGTCGTGCACAACAATGGAACCAACGCGGAACAAAGAGTTACCACCGATGCATCGGGCTACTTCCGCGTACGCCAGCTGCAGCCCGCGACTTATACGGTGACGGTTACTTCACAAGGCTTCGCTCCATACAAGGCGGAGAACGTGATCGTTCAAGTTGGAAGCTTGACAGACGTCTCTCCCCGTTTAGGTGTTGCCGGCAGCGCAGAAACCGTGAGCGTGACCGCTGAAACTCCGCAAATCAACACCACTTCAGCGGATTTCGCGCCGATCGTCGATCAGACGCAGATCTCAAACCTGCCCATCAACGGCGGACGATGGTCGAATTTTGCTCTGCTGACCCCCGGCGTGGTCAACAACTCCAGCGGCTTCGGACTCATCAGCGTTCGCGGCATCAGCACCCTTCTGAACAACAATACCGTCGACGGCGCTGACAATAACCAGGCCTTCTTCTCTGAAGAGCGCGGACGCACGCGCGCCGGCTACTCGTCGCCTAAGGTTGCCGTGCAGGAATTCCAGATCAACACGTCGAACTACTCTTCAGAATATGGTCGCGCTGCCGGAGCGGTGATTAATACCGTAACGAAGAGCGGCACAAATTCATTCCACGGCGAGTTGTATTTCTACGATCGTGATAACGACTGGGGCGCGAAGAACCCGTTCACTAAGGTCACTACACAAACTTCTCCCGGCGTCTTCACGCAGAGCGTTATCAAACCCAAGGACTGGCGCAAGATGTGGGGACTGGGAGTGGGCGGTCCGATTATTAAGGACAAGCTTTTCTTTTTCTTTACCTACGATCAATACCGCCGGAACTTCCCTGGATTGGGAACCCTGACAAGTCCGGCGCAGTTCTTCGAGACACCTTCTCCCACTCAGCCAGCTGGGCAAACTCCGGCACAGTGTGCAAGCACCAGCGGCAACACGAACAGTAATTCGACTCGCAACGTCTGCACTATTGCAAACAACCTCAACATTCCGTACGCGACCGCTCTGACCAACTACAACAATGGTCTCAACGATTTTCTAGGCGAGCTCGGTCCAGTCCCCCGCACCGGAGATCAGACGATCTTTCTTCCGAAAATTGATTGGAACATCACCGAACGCAATCACGCGTCGTTCGAAGTGAACCGGATGCGCTGGGCATCGCCGCAGGGTATTCAAACGCAGGCCAGCAATACGCTCGGAGTCGCGAGCTTTGGCAGTGACTACGTCCGCGACACATGGGGTATTGCAAAGCTCAGCACCTTTGTCACCAATACGATTGCTAACGAAGCGCGCTATCAGTACGGACGCGATTTCGAATTTGAGTTCCCGCAGCCCCCGACTGCCTACGAACAAGCACACCTCACCAATACCGGGACTTACACGAACCCCTTCGGCATCACACCCGATGTGTTCTTCAGCTTCAACACCTTCGATCTTGGCACGCAGACGTTCCTCACGCGGCCGAAGTTTCCTGATGAGAAGCGGCAGCAGTTCGCCGACACGGTCACGTGGAGCCATGGCAATCACAGCGTCAAATTCGGCGGTGATTATCTCCATACCAACGACGTGAGCCAGAACCTTCGGACTCAGTTTGGAACGTATACATACACCACGTTTGGAAATTACCTTTCCGACGTCCTAAGCCCGGGCAAGCGCTATAGCAATTTCACTCAGGCGTTTGGTCCTCTTGGCTTCGAGTTCAATACCGATGAGGTCGGGTTCTTTGGCCAGGATGATTGGAAAATCTTCCCGCGCCTGACTCTGAACCTAGGCTTGCGTTGGGATTATGAGATGCTGCCCTCACCATTCTCTGCCCTGGTGAATCCTGCCATTCCGCAAACGGGAAAACTACCCGACGACAAGAACAATTTTGCTCCCCGTGTGGGCTTTGCTTTGGACTTGCGCGGCAACGGCAAGCAGGTGCTGCGCGGAGGATACGGCATCTTCTACGGCCGCATCATCAATTCCACGATCTACAACGCTTTGATCAATACTGGGATGCCCGGTGGCCAGGCGTCTTACTCGTTCAGCGCAACCACTGCGGGCGCGCCTACATTCCCGCAGGTTATTCCGCCGCCAGCTAACAACTCTTCAGTTTTACCCGGTGCGGTCGCGGCAAAACCTGCCGTCCAATTCTTTGATGGCAATTTCCAAGCTCCTCAGATTCACGAAACCGACCTCACGTTCCAACAGGATCTCGGTTGGAACACCGTGATGTCGGTTAGCTATTTGGGCAGTTATGGACGTCAATTGCCTGGGTTCGTGGATTCAAACATCGCTCGCGCCGGTACACCGTTCCTGAATAGCACCGGCCAGACAGTAAATCCTCCTGCGACGATTACGTATACAGTCAGCGGTGGCCCGCTGGCAGGGCAGACAATCACCTCTCCTCTATACACCAGTCGCATTAACAATAACTTCGGTGCCATGACCGATATTTTTAGTGGCATTAACTCGAATTACCAGGCACTTGCCGTTCAGTTGAATCACAGGTTGTCCCATAGTCTCCAGTTCAGTGCCAACTACACATGGGCACACGCCCTGGACTTTGTCCAGAACGAAGCCACCTTTACCGACACCAACGATCTGCTAGACCCGTATAACCTCAAGGGCGAGTACGGTAACTCCATCTACAACGTTCCCAGTCGGTTCGTCTTCAATGCGGTCATTGATTCCCCTTGGAAAGCCGACGGCTGGAAGGGCTACTTGATTAATGGTTGGGAATTGGCTCCCCTCTTCCAAGTGCAGAGCGGTCTGCCTTACTCTCTGACAACATCGGGTAATGCTCCGGTTGCTGCACCCACCACACTCTTCGCTGGTGGCGCTGGCCTGAATGGCTCGAACGGGAGAAAGGGCATCCCCGGACTTGAGCGTAATACTTTCCATTTGCGCAACACTCAGGTCATGGATCTACGACTCTCGAAAAAGGTTACCTTCCGCGAACGTTATGCTGCTGAGTTCATTGGTGAAGCCTTCAACCTCTTTAACCATTTCAATCCCACGAACCAGAACACGTTGGGATATGCGGTTGGTGGCACTGCAGCAGCCCCGACGCTTACGTCCAACAGCACATTTGGACAGGTTACGAATGCCAATAGCAACTTTGCATACACACCACGGCAAGTGCAGTTGGCGGTGCGCGTTACCTTCTGATCGAAAGCCGAAATCACACTTGAAGAAAGGGCAGCCAGGAATGGCTGCCCTTTTTCGTTTTCTCCCGAAGTTGTCGTTGGCGCCTCGCTTCTGGCCACGTGCACTTAGAGCATTCGCAGGTGCTTCCTCGCGTCTTCCTCAGACGAAAGCACTACTTTGCAGGGACGAAACTTGCGCTATCCTTTTAAACACCAGAAGCAACTCTGAATTTTCATCCCGCTTTGCGGGACTGGCCTGTTCGCACCAGTTGAACGCGATCCGTAACAAATTCTTCAGTCGTTGTTCACAGTTTGTTCTTCTCGCTGTGGAACACTTTGCGAGACCCAACGACAGGATTGGACGAAGCGGGCGATAGGCAGTTGCCCTACGCGATCCTGTGAGTTTTTCCAACCGAAAGAACAGGAGTCACAGAAATATGTTGTCCCTACGAAGCCAAGGTCGAAAGTCGGCCACGGCCAGCACGATCTTTCAACTGCTCGCTCTGTTTGCTCTTTGCGCCGTTCTTTGTTCAGGAGCCTTCGCGCAGGCGGGAAGCGGCACCGTCTCCGGCATGGTCAGCGACGCCTCCGGAGCTGTGGTCACTGACAGCAAGGTAACCGCTACCAACACTGCGACAGGCGAGACTTCCACGGTCAACACCAATGCAGACGGGCTATTCGTTTTCCCGCTTCTCCCCGTCGGCCCTTACCGCATTCAGGCGACGCATGCTGGCTTTGGTGTCTTCAACCAGAACGTTCAGGTCACGATTGGCGCAAAGATCGACCTCAAGATGACCTTGCCGGTAGCTGCTGGCAACGAAACCGTCCAAGTTTCGGCGGAAGCTCCGGTGGTTGAGACCACGCGCAGCAGCGTCAGCGACACCGTTGGCGATCGCCAGATCGCGAACCTGCCGACCAACGGCCGCAACTTTCTTGACTTCACTCTGCTCACGCCCGGCGTCACACGCGACTACACTCGCGGCGGTGATCTCAGCTTTGCCGGACAGCGTGGCACACTGAATTCGCTCACCGTGGACGGCACCGACAACAACAACACCTTCTTCGGACAGACGCTGGGCCGCACTGGTTCCGGCCGCGCGCCGTATCAGTTCAGCCAGGACGCGGTGCAGGAATTCCAGGTCAACAGCAACAGCTACTCCGCGGAATTGGGACGCGCCGGCGGCGCCGTAATCAACGTGGTTACCAAATCGGGAACCAACTCGTTTCATGGAACGGCGTTCGAGTTCTTCCGCGATCGCGGACTCAACGCCAACGATCCTATCTACAGCTTGCAGCGAGCATTCGCTCAAGGCGCCGGCAGCGCTCTGCCGGTAAAGCCCGGCTACCACTTCAACCAGTTCGGCGGCAATGTTGGCGGACCGGTGATCAAGGACAAGCTGTTCTTCTTCTTCGACTACGACGGACAGCGCAACCTGACCGGCAATCCCGTTCTGGTAACGCTGCCGACCCCAGTGAACGCGTTCCAGACCGCCGCCGTGAACTACCTGTCATCGCGCATCAATAACTACAACCGCACCTTCAATCAGGACGTTTATTTGGGCAAGGGCGATTGGAACATTAGCGACCGCAATCAGCTCTCGGCTCGTTACAATGCGCAGCGTTTTACCGGACAGGGACTGGAGAACAGCGGCCCCACGAGTGGTTTCGAGCACACCGGCGGTTCCCTGGTGAACAGCGATAGCTTCAACACTCAGCTCACTACCACGCTTCGTCCAACATTGGTAAACGTCGCCAAGTTCAGCTACCAGCGCGACAACGAGCCGGGCCAGGCGAACAGCATCAATCCCGAAGGGATCGTTCGCTTCTCCGGCCAAACAATGAATGTCGGCCGCAACTCGTTCAGCCCACGCGAAACGACCATCCACCGTCAGCAGTATGCAGATACCGTTTCCTACATTTGGGGGCGTCACAGCCTCAAGTTTGGCGGCGACCTTCTGGTGGACAAAATCCTCAACTTCTTTCCAGGGAACTTCTCGGGCTCCTATACCTTCGCGAGCCTCGACGACTTCGGGCGCAGCTTGAGCGGTCAGCCGGTCACAGCTGCAGGCAATTCGTTCCTCGAAGCGTTTCCCGGAACGGGCACGAGCGGGGCCACGACGCATCCCGACGTGCTCCAGCAAGCCTACTTTATCCAAGACGACTATCGCTTCAGCAATAGCCTCACCCTGAACCTGGGCGTGCGCTACGATCTCGCCACGGTGAAGCAGCCGACCGTGCAGAATCCTGCAGCTTTCGCCGCCGGTCTCGACACGAGCAAGATTCCAAACGATACCAACAATATCGCTCCGCGTGTCGGCCTCGCATGGCAGCCACAGACGAGCAGGCCGATGGTCGTGCGCGCGGGGTATGGCATCTTCTACGCCAACACGCCGTCGATCATGTATGGCACCGCTCTTTCGAACAACGGCATCAACGTGCAGACGTTGACGTTCAGCGCCGGCGCTACCGCACCACTGCCTGTTTCGTATCCCAACACGCTATGCGGAGCTCCGCAGGCATCCTCCGGATGCGCTGTTCCCGCGGGAGCGACCATCCAGAAACCGACCATTCTGCTGTTTGCGAATGATTACCAGCAGCCCTACGTCCAGCAGTACAACCTCTCGGTCGAGCGCGAAATCGCGCACGACACTTCAGTGACATTGGCCTACACCGGGGTGCATGGCTCGCATATTCAGCGGACGCGCGATATCAACCTCGCTCCTACGCAGACGCCAATTACTGCAACCGTCGGCACGACCGGCCAGACCTTCACCTACAACAAGTTCACAGCGGCGCGACCGAATGCGAACTTCGCTCGCATCTTCGAGTTCGAGAGCAATTCCAACTCGAACTACAACGGCCTGTCGCTTGAGTTGAATAAGCGCTTCGCCCGCGACTTCCAGGTACTCACCTCCTACACCTGGAGCCACGTGATCGACGATCGTCCGGATGCAACCGCTGTTGTCCCCGGAACCGACGATGGCAAGATGGTCTACGATCCGCTGCACATCGCGCTCGATCGCGCCTCCGGCGACGACGATGTGCGCAACCGTTTCATCTTCAGCGGTGTGTGGCAGCTCGACAACTACACCCGTAACTTCAGCCGTACGGCCCGCACCGTCCTGGGCGGCTGGGAACTCGCAGGCGTATTCACAGCACAGAGTGGCCAACCGTACACCGCCGTTGTGACCAGCGATCTAAACAACGATGGCAATAACCGCAACGAACGCGCTCCGGGAACTTCGCGCAATCAGTTCCGGCTGCCGTCGCTCTACTCGGTGGATCCACGCATCACCAAGAATTTTCCGATCACCGAGCGCGCTAAAGTGCAGCTCATTGCTGAAGCGTTCAATCTGTTCAACCACCAGAACATTACGCAGGTGAAGAACACGCTCTACAACACTGCAGCAAACTGCACGGCGGCAGGATCCACGACTTGCACCCTGAGCCCGAACAGCGCAGGCGTGAACGCCTTCGGCCTGGCGTCGGCAGCGAGTTTCGGCAACAACTTCTCGAACGTAGGCCGCGTCCTGCAATTGGCCGCGAAGATCTCGTTCTAAGAAGGATGAAAATGTGGAGGCGCAGCGTGCTGCGTCTCTCCGCAAGACACACGGCAGCCAGAAATGGCTGCCGTTTTTGTTTTTCATTACCTTCACTTTCAGAAATCAATTTTTAGATTTGTCATCCTGAGGCCCTCTTTTGGCCGAAGGACCTCCCGCGATGCTTACGACTTTAATTGCGGCTTGTGCGGCTTTTTCTCGATGCATTAGAATTTCCCGCCGCAAACATCTCTACTCGGTCTACATCGTGGCAAGCCGCTCGGGTGTGCTCTACACGGGAATCACGAGCGATCTTGAGCATCGGGTGTGGCAACACAAGAACGGGACCTTTGAAGGCTTCACTAAGAAGTACAAGTGCAATCGGCTGGTGTGTTTCGAACGATACGACCAAGTGCAAACCGCGATTGGACGAGAAAAGCAAATTAAGGGTTGGACAAGAGCGAAGAAGATTACCCTGATCGAATCAATGAACCCGCGCTGGCAAGACCTGAGCGAGCATTGGGGATGGAGGTTTCTGGTGAATGGGCAATCGATGAAAGAGGTCGACGAAGCAGACGCTCGAAAGATAAAGCTCCAGATCGGTTCGTCGCCAAAAGCCACAGGCAGCAATTGAGTCCTAAGCATCGCGGGAGGTTCTTCGGCCAAAAGAAGGCCTCAGAATGACAAATCTAAGAGAATGGCACAGACGCAGCATGCTGCGTCTCTACTTCAGACCCGCTTCCTTCGCCTTACCCAGCAAGTCATCCAATTGCTGAAAGGCTTCGATCGCCGCTTCCCCAGCCTGTTTAGTCGGCGGCGCATCCGCGCTCTCGACGACACCAAGTAAGTGTGAAAGGTTTGCAGTCACTCGTCGGAGCGTAACGGCAGTTGGCGCTGGCCCACCCTCTTCATCCTCCTCGCCGCGAGCGGCTCCAGCAATACTCACGAGCTTGCGATCCAATTCGGGATTTGGCTGCTGCTTCAATTGCGCGCGGTGCTCGTCGATTTGGCGAATCGTTTGTCCCGCTTGTTTCAGTCCGTCATAGATCCGTTTGGCCAAAGCGAACTGCTGAGTGTAATCCTGAGCGGTGGCTTTCACGCGTGGATCAGGACCAACTTCCAGAGGCTGCTCATAGCTCTTTCCATCAACGGTAAGGCGAATTCGATAGGATCCTGGAACCACCAAGGGTCCTTGTGGCTGCGGTTCCGTTTGCTTGTTGGCAACAGCCATCGCATACCCGCCGCCGGCTGCGGGGGGCGCGTACCGCAGATCCCAAACGAATCGATGCATGCCGGTTTCCGCAGAAGGTATCTCTGGCTTGGGCAGCCAGTAATTGGGAAATGGAGGCGGCGTACGCGGGGTGCGTGGCTTGTCGCTGCTCGAATAACGGCGCACTACCTGACCCGATTGATCGAGAACTTCGATCACGACCTCTTGCGCGTTCGCTGAAGCGAGATGGTAGTAAACGACTGCTCCCGACGGTGGATTGTCGCCCTGCGGCTCTTCCAGTGGCAGAGGCGTGTCATTGTTCACGCTGCGACGAACTCTGAAGGTGGAAGCTGGCTTAAAGAGGTAAGCAGCATTGCCTGCGAGCTTCGGCGTAAGTTCGCGCAGAGGAGAGATATCGTCGAGCACCCAGAAAGACCTTCCGTGCGTAGCGACGATGACGTCGTTGTTTTTGATGACCAGGTCATGAATGGGCGTATTCGGAAGATTCAGTTGCAGCGAGTTCCAGTGCGCCCCGTCGTCTGTTGAAAAATACACGCCGAACTCCGTCCCGGCGACGAGCAAGCCCTTGATGATCCGATCCTCACGGACTGCGCGAGCGAACGCGTTCTGCGCAATGCCATCAACGATCTTCGTCCAGGTCGTTCCATAGTCGTGTGTGCGATAGATCCATGGATTCATATCGTCGAGCCGGTGACGATCCACTGCCGCGTACGCCGTTCCAGCGTCAAAGTGTCCCGCATCGATCAGGCTGATCTTGCTCCAGTCGCTCAGTCCCGGTGGAGTCACGTTGTTCCAGGTCTTGCCGCCATCGCGCGTCAGGTGGATCATGCCGGTGTCGCTGCCAGTCCAGATCACGTTGTTGTCGAGAGGTGACGGCGCGATGGTGTAGATCGCACCGTAGCCGCGCGCCTTCGCGTTCTGAATTGTCGGCGATCCGGCTTGCTGAGTCTTTGGATCGGCTCCAGTGAGGTCCGGGCTTATCTGCTGCCAGCTCATGCCGCGATCCGTGGAGCGCAAGAGATACTGAGCGCCGAAGTAGAGCGTGTTCGAATCACGCGGCGACATCACGATCGGCGACGTCCAGGTGGCACGCAGCTTGCGCTGAAAAATCTCTGTGCCGAAGGCCTGCACCGGCTGTGGCGAGACGTCCTGCGCGTGTCCGGTGAGCCGGTCGAAGCGCATCACTGGCCCATAGGGATCGCCACCGTAGACGGTGCTTCCATCCGGCGCGGGTGCGATGTAGCCGCTCTCGCCTGCGCCAATCGAGTACCAATTGCGGAAAGTGATCGTTCCATAGTCGCTGCGGCTGGCGATCGAAACCGTGCCGCTATCCTGTTGCGAGCCATAGACGTGATACGGAAACTCGTTGTCGGTAATTACATGATAGAACTGCGCCGTCGGCTGGTTGTACCAGGAACTCCAGCTCTTACCCCCATCAACGCTGATGATCGCCCCCTGGTCGCTGCCGGTAATCATGCGCTGCGGATTCGTGGGATCGATCCAGAGCGCGTGGTAGTCGTCACCTCCGGGCGCGCCCTTAATCGCCTCCCAGCTCTTACCGGCATCCTGGCTGCGGTAGAGGGAGACGTTAGGCAGATAAATAACATCGGGATTCTTTGGATCCACCGCGACTTCGCCGAAGTACCAGAGCCGTCCGAGTATACGCGAGTCAGTACCAATTCGGGACCAATTAGCGCCGCCGTCATCTGAGCGGTAGAAGCCTGCCTGCTTCGTGTCCTTGTGGTCGATCAGCGTATAAAGACGCTTGCCCTGAGTACCTGCGGCAACGCGGATGCCAATGCGTCCCCAGTCTCCCGTCGGCAAGCCTGTGCCGCTCAGCCTGGTCCACGTATCCCCTGCATCGGTCGATTTGTAGATCGCCCCATCGCCATTGTCGGGCGGATACTGACTCCACGGTGGACGCTGTACATGCCACATGGCTGCATATAAGGTCCGCGAATCGTCAGGATCCGCCGCGAGATCGATCGCGCCCCGGTTGTTGTCGATGAAGAGGACCTTCCTCCACGTTTTCCCGCCGTCGATTGACTTAAAGACGCCTCGTTCCGGATTGGGACCATAAGCGTGGCCTAGTGCGGCGACCAGCACTACATTTGGATCATGGGGATCGACCACGATGCGCGCGATCTGGCGCGTATCGTCGAGGCCTATGTGCTGCCATGTCGCGCCGGCATCGGTGCTCTTGTACATCCCATTGCCGGTCGAGAGGTCAGATCGCAAATCCGGCTCGCCGGTGCCGACGTAGATCGTGTTCGCATCCGACGGCGCAAGCGTGATCGCTCCGATCGAGGCTACGTTCTGCGAGTCGAAGATGGGATTCCAGGTGATGCCACCGTTGGTCGTCTTCCAGACTCCGCCGCCTACTCCGCCGAAGTAGTAGACGTTCGGGTTACCGGGGATACCGGCGACCGAAACGGTGCGTCCACCACGAAACGGGCCTACCAGCCGCCAGCGCAGTCCCTGGTAGAGCTTGGGATCGAGCTGCTGGGCGTTTGTGATTGAAATCAGGAAGCTAACAACAAGGAAGGAGGCAAGAAACCGAGCGCGGATCGACACGCGCGAAATTGTACAGGATGACTCTTACAGTTCCCGAGGGTGCTGGGGCTTAATGTCTTCCTATGAAAACCCCCGGAACGGCGAACACGAAGGTCACGAAGGAAACACCGAAGGTCACAATGCTTTTCCGTGACCTCTGGTTTTGCCTTCGTGCCCTTCGTGTTCGCCGTTCCGGGGGTTTCAAACCCAGCACCAAGCCTAGGTCGCCCGTTGCGTTCCGCGCATCTCGTCAAGCGTTACGTTCAACGTGAGCTTCTGCTTCCCCCGATACACGGTTATCTTCACAACATCTCCCGAGTGGTGATTGTCGAGCACGTTGGCGATGTCTTGTGGCGTCTCGATGTCCTGATCGTCGATCTGCACGATCAGATCTCCGCCGATATAAATCGGAGTGTTCCCGAGATACGCCCGTTCGCGTCCGCCTTTCATCCCTGCTCGGTCAGCAGCGCCTCCGGGCACTACCTGTTGCACGAGTACGCCGGCATCGGCGGCGAGTCCCATTTGATCGGCGAGTTCGGGGCCGATAGGAAGTAATCCAGCGATTCCCAAACTGGGACGGCGCACGCGGCCAAACTGCACGAGATCGTTGAGCACGGCCTTCGCTGAGTTGATGGGGATGGCGAAGCCCACGCCGGCGCTCTGCTCCACGCCGCCGGTCAAGATCATGCTATTGATGCCGATGACTTCGCCGCGCGAGTTCAGCAACGGGCCGCCGGAGTTGCCGGGATTAATAGCGGCATCGGTCTGAATGGCCTGGTCGATAGCGGCTCCCTCCGGCCCACGCACGGAACGGATGGAGCTGATGATGCCGCGAGTCATGGTACCGCTCAGTCCAAAGGGATTTCCGATGGCATACACCTTTTGCCCAACTTCAAGGATCTTGGAGTCGCCTAGGGTCGCCGATGCCAGGCTCTTTGCTGGAATTTGAATCACTGCCAGATCTTTCTGACGATCTGCCCCGATTACCTCGGCGCGATACTTTTTCTTGTTCCAAAGCGTGACCTCTACCTGGCGCGCTCCGGCAATTACGTGATTATTGGTGAGGATATGACCGTCCGAGTCGATAATGAATCCCGACCCTTGTCCCTGTTGCGGCACGGCTCCGTAGAAGAAGTCGAAGGCGACTGCGGTGGAAGTAATGTTTACGACAGTGGGAATCACCCTGCGATACACGCTGATGTTGTTCTGCTCTTCGGCATCGAAGTTTGGGGGCGCGGCTGCTTCGGTGATTTCAATTTTGGCAGGACGCGTTACCCAACTCTTATCCACCGGCAGGTGAAACCCGCCGCCATGAGTGGTGAGCAAGTAGAAGCCAAGCACTAGAAAAACCGAGAAAATCAGGGGACGTAACGTTCTCATGAGAACCTCAGTAACAACTCAACAAGGCTTGCGGACCAGATATCTGGAATCCCGTGCCAAGACTTTAAGATTGTCATTCTGAGGCCTTGGCCGAAGAATCTCCCGCGATGCGTCGGGCTTAGTCGCTGCGTACCGGCTCTCTCACGAAAATCCTTGCCAGAAAGCCGGGACGGAGCAAGTAAGTCTGAAACATCGCGGAAGATCCTTCGGCCAAAACAGGGCCTCAGGATGACAGTTTTATTCAGAATCCGAACAAGAACTCATGCAATAGTCTACGCGGGCGAGTGAAGCCTTCTCGCAGCCGCGAGCTGTTGAAGCTCCTTATGAATCTTGCTGACTTGGCGCTCCGTCTGCGAAATTTCGCCAGAATTATCGACTACATAATCAGCCGCGGCAATTTTTTCCTGCTCGGAGAGTTGCGCGCCGATACGCCGTTCGGCTTCAGATAAGACTTTGGCGCGGCTAGATTCATCATCCAAGTTGCCAGTTAGAGTGCGCTTCGCGAACCGCTCCAATTTTTGCTGCGGCTGACTGGTGACTACCACGAGCTTATCGAAATACTTTCCTAAACCGGCTTCAAGGATCAGTGCAGCCTCGAACACGAGCACCCCGCGAGGATCGAACTCTGACATCTCGTCGATCCAGCTTTCCAGTCGCGCTCCTACGGCCGGATGCACAATTCGATTCAATTCTTCGATTCTGCCGGTGCCAAAGGCAATCTCCGCGAGCTTTGCGCGGTTGATGCGTTTGTCAGGATTGACGATCGATTCGCCGAAATGTCTGATGATCTCGTCGTAGACCGGCTGGCCAGGCTCCATGAGTTCGTGGCCAACTTTGTCGGCATAGAGAACGTATGCGCCCCGCGAGGCAAACATCTGGGCAACTGTAGTTTTGCCGCTCGCCAGTCCGCCGGTGAGTCCGACGCGCAAGCTCATTGCACCGGCAATCCGCGGCGCAGCCGCGCAGCCTTCACGGTATTGGACATCAGCATCGCGATGGTCAGGGGGCCAACTCCGCCGGGTACTGGGGTAATAGCTCCAGCAATTTCGGCGACGCGCGGGTGGACGTCGCCAACCAGCGTCGATCCTTTCTTCGCGAACTCTTCCAGACGCTTGGGATCGTCGCCGAAGTATTCGCATACCTTGTTTTTGTCCATCACGCGGTTGATTCCGACGTCGATCACCGTCGCGCCCGGCTTGACCATGTCTGGAGTCACCATTGCAGGTTTGCCGATCGCTGCCACAAGAATGTCGGCTTGCCGAGTGTGGGCTGCGAGGTCGACAGTGCGGCTGTGGCAGACCATCACCGTGGCATTGTTGTTAATCAGCATCATGGCGACCGGTTTGCCCACGATGTCACTGCGGCCTAACACGATGGCATCACGTCCCGAGATCTCGATCTTGCTGCGCTTGAGGATTTCAATCACTCCTGCTGGAGTGCATGGACTTAGACCGGGGCGCTGTGTGGAGAGATACCCGACGTTCACGGGATGAAAGCCATCCACATCCTTTTCCGGCGAGACTGCCAGCAGCACGCGCTTTGAATCCACCTGTGGCGGCAGGGGAAGCTGGACCAGGATACCGTCGATGTCGTCCCGCCGATTCAAATCGTCCACGAGCTCAAGCATTTCATCAGTTGTGACGGAATCCGGCGGTGTTAGCTTGTCGCTGTAAATCCCGAGCTGTTCGCATGCGCGCACCTTATTGCGGACGTAGATCTCAGAGGCGGGGTCGTTGCCGGCCAGAACCGCGGCCAGCCCAGGCCGAATTCCATGGGCGGCCAGTTCCTTCACCTGGACCGCTACTTCCTCTTTAATTTGTGCAGCGATCTTAGTGCCGTCGAGGATAGTAGCCAGGGCGTGCGAAGTCTGCATGGGCATGAAAGATCAGTTTAAACGAGTTAGAACCCGGACTTCTGTTTCATGGGCTTTGACAGGAGACGAGTCTGGCCAGTCGGAAAAAGAGCCAGCACACAGTGAGGGACAGTGACAGAAAAAATTCATTGCTAATTCACTGTTATTCACTGTTCCTAGAAGGTGGATTTCCGGATTTTGGGCAGAAACCTATAACTTTCACGTCGAATTCAAAAAATTCACTGTTATTTTCACTGTTCTGCGCGATTTTCTAACAGGCCAGTTAGGGAGTTTCAGCCTTGTTTTGCCTTGTCGATGAGCATGACCGGTATGTCGTCGACGATCGGGTAAACGCGGCCACACGCGGCGCATCGGAGGCCGTCTTGTTTTTCTGTCAGCTTGACGGGTTCTTTGCAGGCGGGGCAGACGAGGATATCCAGCAATTGCTGTGAGACGGGCATAGTTGAATTCTAACGGACCGACGATCTACGGCTTACTCCAGCTCTTTCCACCATCCCCAGTGTTCCAGGTGCCGTCGGTGGTGACGACGGTGAGACTGTTTAACCCGGCGAGGTTCACTCGCTCAATCGATCCTTGCCAAGGACCGTCGATGGTGCTCCAAGTCTCCCCGGCGTCTGAGCTGTGAAAAAGCAGCGAATGCGGGTGTACGCTCTTTGGGCTCGGCGGTGACTGTGAGCCTCCGGCCCAGACTTCGATTCCCTCGGCTGCGACTGCACGTATGATCGCGCCACGCACCGGCTCTACGATGGTCAGAGTGCCATCGACCGCGCGCCGTTGGAGCTTTCCGGCTGCAGAGATTGTCCAGTGAACGAATGCAAACATCCCATAAGCTCGCCTTGCTTTCGCAGTAGAACCGCTGGCGGCCAACACATTCATGCCTTTCGCAGGCGGGGATTGCATTTCTACGGGAGAGGCTTGGGCTTCGACTAGAGCTGTTCCAACTAGGGCTTCCGAAACATTGCCAGCACGAACCAACGGCTTCTGCTTGGCTCCAGCCACGTTGTTGTGGCTGTCCGAGGATGTTGCCTCCGCACTCACGGAGGCGTTGCGCGATAAAGGTGCTGCCGGAGCGGGGACGAGATCAGCCTCCGCAGCTCGCGCGTCCGCGAAGCCAGGTTGAGCCTCCGGTGCGGACGGGAGAGTCTTGGCGCGAAGCTCGTATTTATCCTTCTCTTTGTTGTCTGACGCAAAAGGCTGGGTTGAAGCTATGGCCGCAATGATTCCGCCTGTTCCGGCCTGCTTCTTTGCGAGAACCCGATCGCGCCTCATTTCCGCATTTCGTGACACCGGCTTGGCTGGCTCATTAAGCGGCGTAGGTGCTTCAGACTTGCCTAGAGGGGATTGCAGCCTGTCGGACTTCATGTTTTCGTCCGCCTGAGTTGCTGTGCTACTTGCGGCAGGATTCGCTTTCTCCTGAGGAACGCTGAAGGTCGCAAGTTGCTGCCGGGGTTCATGCTCGTAAGCGATCATTCCGACACCAACAGCCACGGCCAATGCCGCCGCCAACGACGCCCACCGCATGGCGGCTGGAAATTGCAACAGGCGACTAAACGAATAGGTGGGCGCTTGGGCAGCGGCCATTCCGGCTTCAGGCGTTGCCAGCGTAACAGCTTCGCGACACTCAGGACAGACGGAGAGGTGCGCCAACACAGTCTCGCGCTGGCTGCCAGTCAGTCCACGCTCGACGAAGGCCACGAGAGTGTCCGACGAGGGATGGGCTGCTTGCACCGACTGCGTGGCTTCAAGCCGTTGTTTCAGGATGTTGCTAAAGCGATCCAAACTGCCTCAATTCTGATCGTTGATAGTGGAACGTCCAAACCCGCCCTTCTTGCACTGCCAGAACTGGAATTTACGGGCTGTTCTCTGCTGGTGGCCGCAGACGCGCCGCGACATCCAACTCCAAATCGCGGACGTCCGTCTCCAAGGCCTCATCCGCCTGGCGACGGCTCATCCCGCGCCGTTCGAGTCCCTTGCGAATCCGCCTACGGACTTCGGCAAGCAGCTTCTCCATTTTCCTGCTGATTGTGGACTCGTGCACGCCCAAGGTTCGCCCAATCTCGGCCAAGCGTCGTCCATCGAGAAAATACGACGAGAACAGGAAACGCTCCTCAGCCGAAAGGGCCGCGAGCACTTCGTCAGTAGCGTCCTTTAGCCGCGAATCCATCGGGGCTATGCTCTCAGCGGGAGCCGCCGGAAATTGCCTTCCGTGCTCCTCCTCTTCCTCTTCTATACTCACCAGACGCTTCCCTGTACGGATCTGATTTATGTAGCTCTGCGCGAGCACCATGCGCAGCCATCCGGCAAGCGAGCCCCGGCCTGAGTAGAGCGCCAGCTTCGAGCGGCGATCCTCTGCCGGACCCAGACCATATAGCTCAGCATAGAGGGAATCGGCTAACTCGCGTCCAGTGGCCTCGTTACGGGTGATGCTGCGTGCCGACTGATAAATCGATTCGCGGTACCGTGTAAGGAACACGTCCCAGGCGTGCTGATTTCCCGCGGCGCAACCATGTGCCAGCGCAAGTTCGTCCAGTTTGAGCGCCAAAAGAAAAACACCGATGCGCTGTGCGCTTGAGCCGCTTACACCGTCGGTCCGGCTCACCACGTTCTCGAGAACCAGCACAAACTGTTTAAGGGATAGTCCATACGCCGATCCGCCGCTGCGCTCAAACAGGTCTGCCGCCAGACGTGCCTCAATTGGCGCTGGCGTAGCGGCTTCGGCGCGGCTGGATTGGACTACAGGCATGATTTAGGAAGACTTGCGACCAACGCGGATGGTAGCAAATTTCTTTGCAAGCCGCCGATGAATCGGCGTTCTTCTCTCACCAGCGGGCAGAGCTTATCCCCTCAAGCACCTGCTCGCAGCCGGAGGAGAGCTATGTCCCGGTTTAAATTTTCCCGATTTGGACTCGGCGTCCTTGTCGTAACGCTCGCTTGCTCATCGCTGATATGGGGCGGCATGGCAAGTCCAGGTTACAAAGTCTTAAACCCGATTTCTCACGGAAATCTCACAATTTTTCCTGTCGTAACTTCAACCACCCACGACACTAGCGGCTTTATCACTCTCGATGAGGGAATCCGGTCAGGAGAGGTCGTCGTGACCGAAGCCGGCAGCACCGGCGGGCTCATTCGCGGTCCCCATCGCCGGATACCCGTCTCCAGTGCGCGCGTAAACAGCCTTGTGCTCGTGAACAACTCGAAGCGCCCACTCATCTTGCTGGCAGGAGAGATCGTTACCGGTGGCAAGCAGGACCGCGTGGTCGCGAAGGATCGCGTGATTCCTGCAGAGAGTGATCCCGTGGATTTAGGTGTCTTCTGCGTCGAGCCTGGACGCTGGACGGAAACGTCAGTTCAGTTTTCCACGATGAAGTCGCAAATGGCGCAGCCCAGCGTGCGTAGCAAAGCTATGGTCGCGAAGGATCAGCAGCAGGTGTGGAACTCCGTTGGAGAAGCGAACGCTGGAGTTATGGGCGCTCTCACGCGAAGCGAAGCAGGCACGCCCGGCCCACCGCCTCCACCTCCCTCCTCGTACGCAAAAACCTTTGACGACGAGAGGGTGCGGAAAGCCATTGCCGATCAAGCTGCTCCAGTCGAGCAATCGTACAGCTCTTCGATACGCCAATTGCGTGATCAGCACGCGGTCGGAGTAGTTGTAGCTGTTGGCGGAAGGATCATTTGGGCCGACCTCTTTGCCAGCACTGCTCTACTCGAGAAGTACTGGCCGAAACTGGTCCGCTCTTATGCCGCTGAAGCAATCACGACGCAACGCGGCCCGCAGACGGTAAGCGTTGCTGAAGCCCAGCAATTCCTCGATCGCACTGAAGGCAATCGCCAGGTGATCGAAAGTGAGCCTGGAATCTATCGGCAATCGGAGACGATTGCCTCGAATTTCAAACTATTCACGCTGGCGTCATTGCTTCCAGGCACCGGCTTTGATCTTCATATCAGCAAAATTGCCGACGCGAACGCATATGCTCCCGAAATGGGAAAGCTGCAGTAGGTGAAGAAGAGCTGGGGACCGGTTACAGGGAACAGGGAATAGGAAGGGAGGACGTGGAGGAAATCTCTTCCGTCGATACGCTGAGCGCCGCTTTGATGTGCTCTCTTCGAGACGTTAAGCGTGACGAAATGTTCCCTGTCCCCTGTAACGAGTCCCATTGCTCCCGGCGTGGTGAAACCGAGTTGCCTCTGCTTACGTACAGTAAATATGCGGGTCTAAAGAGGTAGCGGGACGAAAGTAACAGAGGCGGGCAACCTTGGTCATAGCACTGGAGATACTTACTTTCGTGACCGGCTAAAAACGAATCTGCAACAAATGTCAAGGCAAGTGAGTCTAATGTTTCAGGTAGCAAGTAGGGTCGGAGGTGACCTGAAGATGGTGGAAAAGTTCTCAATCGCCGAATTATCCGCTCTGCGCAACGAGCTGATGCAGAATGGGCTGGATTCGTGGCAGGCGGCAGAGCTGTTCCACGTGTTTTTGTCGGGCCGTGGCTACGGCGTCTCTTCGGATGCCGCTGTCGATGCCGCCACACGAGTGGAGGAATCGGGCTGCTCGATCGACGTGTTACAGCGCGAGCTTGAAAGCCTGGCCATGGTGATGTAATCCGGTCAACGAAGATTGTTCCGTTCCGCTGGCGGTGAAGCTGACGGACAGGACATGCAAGGACGAGCCGGGCGAACCTGCCCGGCTCTTTGCTTTTGTAGCCTCTTCTGTCATTCTTAGCCGTCCGCTGTAGCGGACGGCTAGGAATCCCTACAAACTGCTATGCGCGCTGGTTCGGCGAAATTCTGCTTTAAGGATCCCCTGCGCAAGTGTCGACCTGAAGAATTTCGGCACTATAGGGATTCCTCGCCGTCCGCCACGGTGGACGGCGAGGAATGACAGAAGAGAATTCGGAATGACAACGGGAGAGAAGAAGAGAACTACTCGTACCGCAGCGCTTCCACCGTATCCAACTGCGCAGCGCGCGTCGCGGGCACCGTTCCGAAGATGATGCCCACGCCCGAGGCCACGAGAATTGCGATAATCGCAGATAGTCCCGAAACCGGAATTCGATATTCGGTGAAAAATCGCACTGAGAACGGAACGGATAACCCTATCAAAGTCCCGAGCAGCCCGCCGGTCAGCGAGATAAAGACCGCCTCCGTAAGGAACTGCAGCCGGATTTCCTGACGTGTGGCGCCCACTGCCTTGCGAATTCCGATCTCGCGGATTCGCGAGCGTACGTTTGCCAACATGATGTTCATGATGCCGACGCCGCTCACTACGAGCGTGACCGTGGCGATAAGCAGCAGCACTACCGTCAAAGCATTGGCGGTCTGGGCCGCGACTGACAGCAATTGAGTCAGATTATCGACGTGGTAGACCGATTGGGCACGATGCCGTGACTGCAGTACACGATGGATCTCCTCCGTTCCCTTTTGAACTTCACTGGCGTCTCCCATCGAGAAGAAGATTTGCTTCACTGCAGTCGTGCCCGTGAAGTACTTCGCGACCGTGTATGGAATCAGGATCGTGTCTTCAGCGATCTCTGATTGCCCGAAGGTTTCTACGCGCTCTTTGAAGGTCCCAATAATCGTGAAGGGAAGATTGCTGATCTTAATGATCTGTCCAACTGCCAAGTCCTCACTGCCAAAGAGTCGCCGCGCGAGTTGTACGGTAATCGTCGCCACCTTCGTGCGCGTCATCGACTCTTCATCGTCAAAAAAGCGGCCGGATGGAATCAGCAGGTTGCGGACGGTCCGGTATTCCGATGAAACGCCGAGCACCAGCAGATCGCGTTGCTTGCCTTCGCCAACCGAAATGCGATCGTGCAACTCCACCATGGGCGAAGCGGCAATGATATCCGGCACTTCCTGCCGAACTGCGCGGACATCATCTTCGGTCAGCTCATCTTTTTGGATCGTACTGAACGAGGAATTACTCCCTCCCTCGTAGTAGGCAACGATCATGTTCGCGCCTATGGCCTGGATCTGGTTCAGGATGTACTGCTTCCCGGTAAGACCAATCGTGACCACAAGGATTAGCGAGGCGGTTCCGATCATCATGCCCAGCGCTGTGAGGGCGAAGCGGACCTTGCTGGAACGGAAGGAATCGACCGCCAGCTTGGCGACCTCGCTGAAGAGCATGGTTTTAGTAGCGCTCTCCAACGTCTGCTCAAAGGAGCGGATACGCTCCAGCCGGCTATGGTGGGCCTTTTGTTCTTCGAGTTTCAGCTCTTCGGGGGACATGAATTGACACTGAGATGCCAGGCCGGACCACTACCGACATCCTAAACCCGGTGCAACCAACAAGTTTCTGCGGGTTTGGATGATCACAGTGATAAGGAGGGTTCAGGACCAAGGGTCTTAGGGGTTGGAATCCACCGCGCGAATTAGCAAGAAACAAATAACAGGGAGGAAAAACAGGCGATTTCCCGAATTCGACTTCGAAGTTATCGAATCCTGCCCAAATTCTGCAAATTCCTCGCAAAGGCAGGGAATAAACAGGGAGTTCTGTGGATTTCTCTCTACGCTTCGATCAACAAAGCACTTAGCTGCGATTTGTGCAGGATTCAAGAAAATAACAGCGAGCTAACAGGGAGCTTCCGAACTTATTGCAGCATTTTCCGCTGCCGGCAGAACGATCCTGCCCACATCTGGCTTTGTCGAAACTCGAAACTCGAAACCTGAAACTTGAAACGCCTTTTGTTCTCTCTTCGTGGTGAAATATCGCTGTGGACTCCACCCGCATCATCTTTCACCTCGACATGGACGCCTTCTTCGTCTCGGTGGAAGAGCTGCTCGATCCCTCGCTGAAAGGCAAGCCCGTAATTGTCGGCGGCGCCAAGGATCAGCGCGGTGTAGTGGCTGCAGCATCCTACGCTGCGCGCAAATTCGGAGTGCACTCGGCGATGCCGCTGCGGACGGCCGCCAAGCTCTGCCCAGAGGGCATTTACCTCGACGGGCACATGGAGCTCTATCGCGAATACTCGGAAAAGGTTCACAAGATTCTTTGCCGATTCTCGCCTAGAGTGGAAATGGCCTCTGTAGACGAGGCCTATCTCGACATGACTGGAACGGCACGACTGCTCGGGCCACCGCTCAAGGCCGCCCACGACTTGCACAACGCTATCGGGACGGAGCTGAACCTCAATTGCTCGATTGGGATTGGTGGTGCGCGCGTTGTCGCCAAGATCGCCTCCGATTTGGCTAAGCCAAACGGCGTCTTATTTGTGCATCCCGGTCATGAAGTTCGGATATTCGCCGGGCTTCCCGTGCGCAAGATGCCAGGCGTCGGCAAGGTCACCGAAGCCCGCTTGCACGATTTAGGCATTCGCACCTTTGCCGACCTCAATGCGCGACAGGATCTCGAGCATGAGTTCGGAGCCTACGGAGCAGCGATGGCCGGCAAAGCTCGCGGCGAAGACGCAGGCGGCTGGTTTGACGAAGAGATCGGCGAGAGCGCGGCGAAGTCCATCAGCCACGAACACACATTCGGAGAAGATACGGCTGACGTCCAGGTACTGGAAACGACTCTCGCGCGGCTTACGGAGATGGTCGCGCGCCGCTTGCGCGAACAGCGATTCGAAGCGCGAACCATCCAATTGAAGCTCCGCTACTCCGACTTTCACACCATTACGCGAGCCCATTCTCTGGCTGAGCCCACCAGTAGTGATCATGCGATCCTTACGAATATCCGCGCACTGTTTCACAACAATTGGAGGCAAGGTGCGCGAGTGCGCTTGCTCGGCGTTCATGTGTCCGGATTCGACTCGCCGGGAGCAACAGCCTCGTTCGACTTCGACGGCGACGAGCGCTGGCGACAGGCGCTCACGGCCGCCGATCGCCTGCGCGACAAGTATGGAGAATCAGCCGTGCACATCGGCAGCGCTCTGAAGGCCAATATTCGCGAACGCACGCACGAGAATCCGGCAGGGTTGAGGGGGCCGAGGAAGAGCGAACACGAAGGTCACTAAGGCTACATAAGAGGTCACAATGAAAAGGGCGAACGCAGATTCATTCAAGCACATTCAAATACCGCTGCTCGACAAGAATTGCGAAATTAACTCCTCTTTCTTCGTGACCTCTTTAGTCGCCTTTGTGACCCTCGTGTTCGCCTTTCCAGCTTCTGCGAAAATTGAAGTAGTCCCATGATCCAGCTCTCCTCTTCCGGGAAGCGCTTCGGCCACAAACTCCTGTTTGAGGACCTCGATTGGCTGATCACGCCCAACGACCGTGTCGGCGTCGTCGGCGCGAATGGGACTGGCAAATCCACTTTGCTGAAAGTACTCGCGGGAATCGAGTCCCTCGATTACGGCAACATCGTTCGCACGAAAGGAATCAGCGCCGGCTACCTGCCGCAGGATGGTTTGTCGCTCAGCGGGCGAACCGTCTTTGCCGAATGCATGTCGGTGTTCGATGAGATTCGCGCGATGGAACAGGAACTCGAGCAGCTCACTGTCCGCATATCTGAGTTGGATCACGAGAGCGCTGAGTATCTGGAGGTTGCCGATCGATTCCACAGTCTCGAATCCCAATTTCGCGCGCACGATGGATATGCCCTGGACGCTCAGGTCGGCGCGGTACTAACCGGTCTAGGCTTCCGTAAAGAAGACTGGCAGCGCGCGACCGAGGAGTTCTCAGGCGGTTGGCAGATGCGGATTGCGCTAGCCAAACTCTTATTACAGAAGCCCAATTTGTTGCTGCTCGACGAGCCTACAAACCATCTCGATCTGGAGACGCGAAACTGGCTCGAGGACTACCTCGCCGCGTATCCGCACGCCTTCGTGCTCATCTCGCACGACCGGTACTTCCTCGACGTCACGGTAAAGAAGACGGTCGAGATCTGGAACAAGCGTGTGCAGTTTTACAGTGGGAATTACGAGAAGTACCTGGCGCAGCGGGAAGAGCGCAAGACGCAGCTCGAGTCTGCGTATCGCAATCAGCGGGAAAAGATCGAGCAGCTCGAAGCCTTCATCAATCGCTTTCGCTATCAGGCGACGAAAGCAAAGCAGGTTCAAAGCCGCATCAAGGAACTCGAACGCATGGAGCGCATCGAGATTCCTCCGGAAGAGAAGACGATCCACTTCCATTTCCCGAAGCCGAAGCCGAGCGGACGCACCGTCGCCGAGTTTAAAAGCGTAGCAAAGAGCTATGAGACAAAAGAGGTCTTCCACGATGTGAGTTTCATGATCGAGCGTGGCGATCGGATCGCTCTCGTGGGTGCAAATGGCGCGGGCAAATCGACGTTGATCCGCATCCTGAGCGGCAGCGAACCGCTCTCAGCGGGCGAATACGCGCTGGGGCACAACGCAGAACCAGACTACTTCGCGCAGGATCAATACAAGGTCCTGAATCCTGAGCGAAGAATGCTCGACGATCTCGAAGAAGTTGCTCCGCGTTCGACGATGACTGAACTCCGCAGCCTGCTCGGATGCTTTCTCTTCTCCGATGACGACGTCTTCAAGCCGCTCGGCGTGCTCTCCGGCGGGGAACGCAATCGCTATGCGCTCGCACGCATGTTGCTGCATCCCTCGAATTTCCTGTTGCTCGACGAGCCGACGAATCACCTGGATCTTCGCGCCAAAGATGTGCTGTTGAACTCTTTGCAAGAGTTCAGCGGAACGGTGGTCTTCGTCTCGCACGACCGTTATTTCATCGACAAGCTTGCTACCCGTGTCTTCGAAGTAGGCGGCGGCAAAGTGGAGATTTTCCCGGGCAATTACGAGGACTATCTCTGGCGCAAGCAGGGCGGCACTGCCGGCAATCAGGCTGGCGCAAGCACTCCCACTCCTGAGGTCCCGCTGATCCTCTCCGATCAGCCCACTATTTCGAAGAATGGCACTCCGACAAACCAGGATTCTTCCGAGACCGAACCCAGGCAGCGGCGGGTCAATCCGATAAAACTGCGGCAAATGAAGGAGCGCGTGCGCGAGATCGAAGAGGAGATCACAAAGCTCGAAGCCGGAATCGCCGAATGCGAGCAAGCGCTCCAGAGCTTTGTGAGCGCACAGGAGACCGCAAGAGTCACGGACTTATTAGAGATCAGGCGCTCCGATTTGGAATCGTTGATGAAGGAGTGGGAAGAAGTGTCGGCGGTGATTGAGAGCGCGTAAAAGGACGAGACGAACACGAAGGTCACTAAGGAAAAAGATGAGGTCACGAAGACGTTCTCCGTGACCTTAGGTGTTCCTTCGTGACCTTCGTGTTCGCCTCTCGGGCCTACCTTCCAGGCAGCTTAATGCCGCCGTCCACTCCCCACGTTTTTCCCGCATTGAAGACAAGGAAGATCAGGAAAAGCATCGCCAAGGGGATGTTATCGAGATGTGCTCCCAAGTAGCGCCACATAGGAGCTCCATGACCAGGCTCATACCAGCTCGCCGCGGCCATTGTCAGCATGAACACAAGCCCTCCCAGCGAGCTCAAGCGCACAAACCATCCAAGCACAAGCGAGATGCCGATGAGCAATTCGCTCCAGGCCACAATGCGAGCCCACAAGTACGGATGAGGCAAAACCCAGCCCGTGAGCATCGGCCGCACCAAACTCAACGCCTGGTGTTGATCGACGTATGTGCTGACGTACTTCTGAAAGCCTCCGTGGACAAATTCGGAGCCAACGATTTTGTATTCGGCGAAGAACAGGAACATCACGCCCACGGCAACGCGCACCAGGGCGAGCACGCGGCGGGCATTTGCGTCGCTCATAAGAATCAAAAGCTACAGGGAGGCAGGCGGACGGCAAAGTGACAAGAGGAGTTCTGGCTGAATGTAGCGAGGAAGCCGAACGACTACATCACGTGCGAGCGGAAGATTTCGTCTTCGCAGCAGCGTCCTTTGCAGCGTAGGGCGAGGAACGAGCACGCGATGACGACACCCACCGTAATCGCCGTACCAGCATGCGAGATGCCTGAGAGCAGAGTGGCGATCCAAGTCTCCGGGGATAGAATCGGCGAAAACATAACGGTCCTTGTTCTTCTTAGAAGCAGAGGTCGCCCAAAAGGCTGGCTCGAAAAAAATATTGTGAATCCTCGGCGCAAACTATTGAACTGTCAGCATTAACAGGCTTGCTGTTCTTTGTTGGCTGGCCATTCTACTCCCTAGCAACGAATCCAGCTCTGCCTTTTTTATGGGGCTCTCAAGTAGCTGAGTTTGAACGAAAAACCCTTAGCCTACCATCCTCTAACCAGAGAGAAACCACGAAGGACACGAAGGAGCACGAAGGAATAAAACCGCCATACCTTCGTGATCCTTCGTGTCCTTTGTGGTTAGCTCTGTTTTTCCGTGTCTCCGTGTCTCCGTGGTGAAAAAGCGCCTTGGGAATTCAGAACGCCATGAACGGCAGCTTCTTTGGCTTGCGTTCCTGCACAAAAGGCTGAATGAGGAATTCCAGCATTGGAGTTGCAGCGCGGAAGCGGTTGATGATCTCTGGCAGCATTCGTCCTGAAGTGGTCACATCGCCGTCGAGAGTGTTCTCCAGGAACCACTGCTTCCTGCGAATCAGATCTTCAGCAGGATGATCCTTCGCGAATCCCTTAGGCACGCGTAAGAGTTGCTCGCCCTTAAGCTCTCCCATTGCGTTTCGAAGCGCCTTGCCGCTGAGAATCGCGCGAAACTCCTCATGACGCTCGGCCAGTAGATTGCGGATGGCAAGAAGTTCGTCGCGCTCCGGCATCCAGACGCCCGCGAACACGAGAAGCTCCTTGGCAGTGAAATGGAAGTAGAAACATGGGCCGGCAGCCTTATCGAGATTCTGAAGATAGAAAGTGGCCGCAACGTGTGTCTTGTACGGACGCTTGTCCTTGGAAAAGCGCGTATCGCGATAAATGCGGAACACGGCCTTCTTCACCGGAGTTACATAGCGCGGCGCGAACTCGGCGAGTTCGCCGTTGATCGCGTTTACCAGGGTCTCAAGGGGACCACGAACGTGCTCTTCATAAATATGCTTGCGCGGTTGAAACCATTCGCGTTTGTTGTGGCGCTCCAGCCCACGAAGAAACGTGATTGCCTCTGGAGGGAAGCCGGGGAAGCGGCTCTCGTGGACCGGCTGTCGGCGTATAGCGAGGGAAGTTGCTCGGCTAGACATGTGAATGGATTTTATTTCATTAGGGTTTGGAATTTATCTTCATCCCGGGGCGCCCGGGCGCTCCGGGATTCAATACTTCGGCATCCGCGGATCTACTTTGTCTGCCCACGCCAGGATTCCGCCTGCAAGGTTCTTCACCTTGCGGAACCCTGCCTGGCGGAGGAAGTCGACGGCTTTGCCGCTGCGCACGCCGGAGCGGCAGTGCGCGACGATCTCACGACTCGAATCCAGTTCATTCATGCGCTTCGGTAAGTCGCCGAGCGGGATCAGATGTCCGTTGAGGTTGCAGATCTGATACTCATGCGGCTCGCGAACATCGAGGATGTAAATATCCTCGCCGGCATCGAGGCGCCGTTTGAGTTCCTCGGGCTGAATCTCCGGCGCCGTCGTGCTTACGGGAGCTTCCTCACCGCGAATGCCGCAAAACTCCTGGTAATCGATCAGTTCCGTAATGGTCCGATTCGGGCCGCATACCGGGCAGTCTGGATTCTTGCGCAGCTTAAGTTCGCGGAACTTCATCCCCAGCGCGTCGACGAGGAGCAGACGTCCAATCAGTGGATCGCCGGCGCCAAGAATCAGCTTGATCGTCTCGGTTGCCTGGATAAGTCCGACTAGTCCGGGGAGAATGCCAAGCACTCCGCCCTCTGCGCATGAAGGTACGAGTCCTGGCGGTGGCGGTTCAGGATACAAGCACCGATAGCACGGACCGTCTTTGGCCCCGAAGACGCTGGCCTGACCTTCGAAACGGAAGATCGAGCCATAGACATTCAGTTTGCCGCTCAGCACGCAGGCATCGTTCACCAGGTAGCGCGTTGGGAAGTTGTCGGTGCCATCGACAATGATGTCGAAATCGCGGAAGATTCGCATCGCGTTGTCGCTGCTCAGCCGAGTGTCAAAGCGACGCACTTCGACGAACGGGTTCATCGCTTCGATCTTGTCGGTGGCGGAATCGAGCTTCGAGCGTCCCACGTCGGCGGTGGTGTGAATGATTTGCCGCTGCAGGTTGGTGAAGTCGACGATGTCGAAATCAACCAAACCGAGCGTGCCCACTCCTGCGGCAGCGAGATACAGGGCCAGCGGCGAACCGAGTCCGCCCGTGCCGATGCAGAGCACACTGGCTGCCTTAAGCTTCTGCTGACCTTCCATGCCGACTTCGGGCATGATCAGATGTCGCGAGTAGCGCAGGATTTCGTCTTTGCTTAACGCGTTGGATACGAGAGTTGATGTGGCCATGGGTCCTAATTTCTGCCGTTACGAGCGTCTTCGAAGATCGGGTGATCGGGCCATCGGGTGATCGGGTGAAGTAACCTCACGAGTTCCCCGGCGGGTTCGACACCCCCGGCGATCGAAGGGATGATCGAAAGATGGTCGCCGTCTTTCACTCGTGTGTTCTCTTTGTCGGAGAGATAGCGCACGTCTTCGTCGTTCAAATACAGGTTTACAAAGGCTCGCAGTTTGCCGTCGTCGGTATAAAGATGCCGTTTCAAATCGGGATGCGTGCTCGTGAGCTTCGAGAGCGCGTCGCCAACCGTGGACGCGTGGACCTCGACGGCATCCTGCTTGCCTGCATATTGGCGTAATGGAGTTGGGATAAATATCTTCATAGTTCGAATTAGTGTTTCGCCTAAATTCTCTTCACCACAGAGGACACAGAGAACACAGAGGAAAACAGATTGTTTTCTCAATCCTCTGTGCCCTCCGCGGTTACTCAGAAATCAGAAATTCCCAGAAATGAGTTGATGTGCCAGCTCATCGCCTCGATTCATTTGCGATCGCGGCTGTTTCGACCACGACGTTTACTGCTTCATCTTCGAAGTGCTTGTTTTCTTCCGTCTCTCCCGCCAGCTCGAACGAATTTGTGATCTTTGCCTGGCCGCGTTCGACACTGGTGATCACGTACGAGCAGCCGATCCAATGCGCTTCTGCTAAATCGGTTTGCGACCAGCGTGCGGGATGGTCGGGATGCGAGTGATAGAAGCCTACGATCTCCAACCCTGCTTCGCGCGCCTGCCGCTGAATCCGCACTAGCTCCTGTGGCGCGATGTGATAGCGGTTATGTGGCGAGTCAGAACGCGTGTTCCCACATCGGACCGTTTTTGTTACATTGCGAGTCTCGCCATCCGAACTCGCCAGCAGCACACCACAGCACTCGTGCGGGTATGTCTCTTCCCCGTGTTGGCGGATGGCGTCGTATTCGAATTGGGAAATCTTGAGCATTGTCGTAGCGCAGCATTGTCATTCCGAACCGCGCTCTTTGCGGTGAGGAATCCCTATCGATACATTTCTGCCGACTATAGGGATTCCTCCGCCAACTTCAGGCGTTCGGAATGACAACAAGACCAGAACTCATTCCTCCCACAATCTCTCACTCAAGTACTTATCTGCCGAATCGCACAGAACCGTCACAATCACTGCCTCGCCGTTCTTCTCGATCCATCCAGTCTTGTCCAGCCGCTGCGCCAGCTCCAATGCACCAACCACCGCAGCTCCCGACGAGATTCCGACCAGTAATCCCTCTTCGCGCGCCAGCCGTTTCAGCATTGCGTAGGCAGCTTCGGTTGAAATGCCGTGATCTTCATCGGCCAACGACGGATCGTAGATCTTCGGCACGATCGCCGTCGCCATGTGCTTCAGTCCTTCGAGCCCGTGGAATGGCGAATCCGGCTGCAGGGAGATGCACTGGATCTGCGGATTCAGCTCTCGCAGTCGTCGCGTGCAGCCGACGAACGTTCCACTAGTTCCCATTGTGGCGACAAAATGGGTGACGCGTCCCTCAGTCTGGTTCCAGATTTCGTTGGCGGTGGTGTGATAGTGGGCGCGCCAGTTGGCATCGTTCGAGTACTGGTCGGCGTAGAAATACTTGCCGGGATCGCCGGCCGCAAGTTCCTGGGCCTTTCGAATCGCACCGTCGGAGCCGTCGTTCGGATCGGTAAAGACGATCTCCGCTCCATAGGCTTTCAGGATGCGCTTCCGCTCCAGCGAGACATTGGACGGCATGCAGAGCTTCACCGGGAAGCCGCGTGCGGCGCCGATCATGGCGTAGGCGATGCCGGTATTCCCGCTCGTAGCATCGAGCAGCGTGCGGCCGGAAAGCTGTCCGTTACGCTCGGCTTCGCGCACGATATTGAGCGCCGGACGGTCCTTCACTGAGCCGCCGGGGTTCGCCCACTCCCCTTTCCCGAGGATCTGGACGCCGGGCACGCTCTCGGCAATTCTTCCCAGACGAACGAGCGGAGTATTGCCAATGCGCTCAAGTTGTGTGTTTCCAAGCACTTGGCTCGCCATTCTTGGCCCTATATGGGACGTAATCACACTCACGTAATTTGCTCAGTTCCTCAGTCGTGTGCGAAAGTAGCACCCTTACCGTTCCTAAAAAGTCTAATGATGACGTAGGGAGCGGGGCAACAAACCGGCAGGCTTGGCTATCTACAGCACAGCAGCCGGAATCCTGAGCTTCCGTAGCTCGCAGGACAGAGGCGAGCGGGGGCTGGAAGACATAGCGAGATCGATGGCAGACAAAGTTGAAGCTGTGACATACGACCAGGCACTCGGCTGGTTACGCGACCACCAATTCGATGTTCTGGAAGCGCCTGGCGTTTCAAATCGTGTCTTCCTCAAGAAATACAACGTCTCTGCTGCAATCCAGCGGGATGAAGACGGCGGTATCCGTCTCTTTGCCAAACCGGGATACCTGGTCGGCAGCGAGATCGCCCGCTTAGTGGACAAAGGCTATCAGAAGTTCCTGAAGACCACAAAGAAGGAAATCCCCGCCACGGCTGACCATCTAAAGGCGATCCACAACTTCTCCGAAGAGCTGAAGGAAGCTACTGGCTCCATCAGCCTCTACAACGAAGGCCTGGGGACTGTGAGTGATCGCTATATGTATGACCGCGTGGAAAACCGCGACGAGGCCAAGGCAGTCCGTCCGGTACGCCCGTGGGAGAAAAAGAAGCAATAAGCAAGAACCTAAAGACGAGATTCACCTGGATCCGGCCGCCCTTGGCCGGGTTTTCGTTTCTGGCCTGAGCCATTTCGGTCTCGTTTTCCCGGTCTAACTCAGCCCCGCAGCTACATTGTCTTCGAGCATCATCGGCGCCTGGCGCGCCGAGCCGAGCGCTTGCTCCAGGACTCGCGCCACCTTCAGGATTAACTCTTCCGCGTTCTGCTGGCCCACGATTTGAACGCCAAGGGGCAGTCCTTCTGGAGATGTGCCGACGGGAATGACGACGCCAGGGTTGCCGAGCAGGTTGAACCACTGGGTGTAGCTCATGGCGTCCATGTAGGAGACCTGTTTTCCGTTTACAGACCATTCGCGTTCACCGTGGCGGAAGGCAGGTATTGAGCACACCGGGCAGATCAGGACCGGCACTTGTGCCATCTGTTGCATGAGGCGCAGCCGAAGCTGATCGCGCCCGAACCATGCCGCAAGCAGTTCCTCTTTCGTGGGTGGCCGATCGGAGTAGGTGAGAATTGCGCTGGTCTCGCACTCGCGTCCTTTGAACTCGGGCGCGAGCATCTCGGCAGCGAGCCGTACGAAAAGTTTCCACCAGTGCCCGCGAGCTTCATCAAGAACGTCGGGCTCGAAGTGCTCAACGTGCAGCCCGGAATCTTTCAAGACCGATACCGCTGTTCTGACGGCAGCGCGCGTTTCACCGGTGACGGGCGCCGAAATGTGCTCTTCGAAGTAACCGATTGTAATTTTCTTCAATTCCTCGTCGGAAACGTCGTGCAGCGGAATCGGCGCAGCCATCGGATCGCCCGAGTCGAATCCGGCAAGGACGCGAAACAGGAGATCCAGATCTTCCACCGAGCGCGCCATCGGCCCCACGACTCCGAGAAGAGCAAAAGGGCCGGCACTCTCGGGCCAGTGTCCCGTAATAGGAATCCGCCCAGGAGTGGGCTTCAATCCGCAGATGCCGCTGAAGTGTGCCGGGACGCGAATCGAGCCGCCTCCGTCGCTTCCAATGCCGGCAGCACACAAGCCCGCAGCGACAGCCGCAGCCTCCCCTCCGCTTGAGCCGCCGGGAGTGCGCTCAGGCGCCCAAGGACTATTTGTGCGTCCATATAGGGGGTTCTCCGTGTGATATGCCATGAGCATCTCGGGGACATTGGTGTTGCCGAGAACAATTGCTCCGGCTCTCTTCAGCCGTTGAACGAGCACTGCATCTTTCTTAGCAATGAGTCCGGCACGAGTGCGACTTCCGCACTCAAACTTCAATCCCTCGACAGCAATCGAGCTCTTGATGCTGACAGGAATCCCGTGTAGCGGACCAAGAACGTCTCCGCGGTGCGCGGCTTTCTCGGCCGTTTGAGCTTCCATGAGAGCCTGGTCGGCTCGCAGTTCAATGAAAGCGTTCAGTTTTGGATTGAGGCGCTCGATTCGAGCCAAGTGCGCGTTCACGACGTCCACCGGCGAGATCTGACGGGAGCGGACCAGCTCCACCATTCGACTAGCGGGCAGTTGGTGAAGGTCCATTGAGATGAACTACTGCAGGAAGTTTCGGATCAGCTTGGCGCCGTCTGGCGTGAGCACGCTCTCAGGATGAAACTGCACGCCTTCTACGGGAAGTTCTCGATGACGTAGTCCCATGATCACGGTCTTGCCGTTTTCCTCGCTGCGCGCGGAAATCTCGAGCTCCTTCGGCAGGCTTTTTTCCTCCACGATCAGGGAGTGATAACGATTGGCGACCATGGGCGAATTGACTCCGCGGAAGATGGTACGGCCGTCATGCTCTACCATGCTGGTCTTGCCATGCATGATGCGATCCGAGCGAATGACCACTCCGCCAAACGCGGCGCCGATGGCCTGATGTCCAAGGCACACGCCGAGGATTGGAATCTTGCCGGCGAAATGGCGAATTAGCTCGAGGGAGATACCGGCTTCGTTAGGAGTGCACGGTCCAGGTGAAAGCACGATCTTGCGTGGAGCCATCTGCTGGATCTCGTCCAGGGTGACTTGGTCGTTCCGGCGGACCTGCACGTCTTCTCCTGTCTCCCCAATGTACTGGACGAGATTGAAGGTGAAGGAATCGTAGTTGTCGAGCACGAAGATCATGATCAACTTGTAAGCGGCTAGCTCCTAAGCTTCTGAGCAATTCTTCCCAAGCTTATGATTCTAGTTTTCCAAAGCTTAGCAGCTCCAAAGCTTAGCAGCTCAGAAGCTTAGCAGCTCAGAAGCTATTCGTAATTCCTCGCCATCCCGACTGCTCGCAGCAGAGCTTTGGCTTTGTTGAGGCATTCCTGGTATTCCGTTTCGGGAACTGAGTCGGCTACGATTCCGGCGCCCGCTTGTACGTAAGCGCGCCGCCCTTGGACAAACATGGTGCGGATGGCAATGCACGAATCCAGATTGCCGGCGAAATCGGCATACAAAATAGCACCGCCGTAGATTCCACGGCGGACGGGCTCAAGTTCTTCGATGATCTCCATCGCCCGTACCTTGGGAGCTCCACTGAGCGTGCCCGCTGGAAATGCCGCAGCAAAGGCGTCAATGGCATGAAATTCTGGGCGCAACTTGCTCTCGATCGCCGAGACCAGGTGCATCACGTGTGAATAGCGCTCGACAAACATGAAGTCCTTTACCTGCACCGAGCCATACTCGCTGACACGCCCCAGATCATTGCGTCCAAGATCCACAAGCATCACGTGCTCGGCGCGCTCCTTTTCGTCTTCACGCAGCTCCTGCTCCCAGCGGCGATCTTCTTCCGGGTCAGCACTGCGCGGACGTGTTCCCGCTATGGGACGGTACTCCAGCTTCCGGCCGCTCACGCGCACAAGCATCTCGGGAGAGGACCCCAGTACTTGAAAATTGCGTGTCTGCAGAAAGTACAGATACGGTGAGGGGTTAATCATGCGCAGTGCGCGATAGATCTCGAACGCAGGCACACCGGGTTCAAGTTCCATGCGCTGAGAGAGGACGATCTGAAAAGCATCTCCTGCGCCAATGTATTCCTTAGCCTTCAAGATGCTCTTGAGGAACGCACTGCGTCCGGTGGTTTCTTTCAGCTTATAGCCCTCTTTACGCGGACGGACTCTGGGTGGAGAAGCTCCGCGCGCGAGCTTGCGCTCCAGGCCTGCGATGTCCTTCACCGCGCGTTCGTATGCTTGTTTTGGCTGTTCGTCGCGAACGTTTGCGACGGCGATGATGTGAATCTGCTTGCGCAGGTGATCGAACGCGAGTACGCGATCGAAGAACATCAGGAAGGAATCGGGAGCCTTGAGATCGTCACGCGCCTTTTCAGGAAGTTTCTCGAGCTGGCGCACGGCATCGTAGGCGATGAATCCGACGGCTCCGCAATTGAATGGGGGTAGGTCAGGCAATGCCGCGGGCTGATGTTCGCGCAGCAGCCGCGCCAGAACATCGAACAGTTTTCCTTTGCTGCGTTCGACAGTTCGTCCCCTTCGAATCGTGATCTGTTCATTGCGGCTCTCGAGGACCATATAGGGACGAACCCCGAGAAACGTGTAGCGTCCAATCCTCTCTCCACCCTCAACTGACTCCAACAGAAACGCCTCCTGCTCTCCTGTAGAAATGCCGAGGAAAGCGGAAACCGGAGTCAGCAGATCTGCCATCACCGTCTTGACGACGGGAACCAGAGTGGCGGTCCGCGCGAGATCTTGGAATTCCTTGAGTTGTGGTCGGAGCATCAACAGAGAAAAGAGCAAATTATACGTGGCATGGAAATAACTGGGGTAGTATGGCTGCAACCTTCAAAAGGCTTTTTAGAGCTTTATGAGCCCCAGGACAGAAGCGAACCTCGGCTCAATCTTCGCCGCCGCCGGCGTAGGTTGGGCCGTTTATTACGGCACTTACGTTGCGCACGACATCGCGCAAGGTTTCACTGCCGTGTATCTCAAGTCGGGGCCACTCGAGGTAAGCGCAATCGGCATCCTTATTTGGTTGCATGCCAAGTGGCGAAGTGCAACGCGCGTCGACAAGTGACGCAACCCGAACAACCCACGAATGCTCCATAGCGGCTTGGCTTGGCTACGGCTCGCCTGCTGCGACCTTCAGTTCATTGACTTCTGGCTCAACGGTTGTCCCCTCAGGCTGGCCGGACGCCGCGAGCTTGGCCAGAATCCTTTCCGAGTTCAGCAGTGTGCGTCCGAGAGAACTGTTATACCCGCTCCATTCGGCATCGGAATCGCGCTCGAAATGAGCGCGCATGCTTTCCATTTTTGAATCCAGGTCGTCGAGATAATGCAGCATCAGAGCCTCGGGAAACATGGGCAGCTTAGGCGAACCAAATTCGTACTTGCCGTGATGACTGATGATGAGGTGCTCAATAAGTACTTTCAGTTCGGCCGGGAATCCGGGAACGAGAGCGATCTTCTCGTGCAGCATCTCGAGTTCAATAATCATGTGCCCCAAGAGTTGGCCCCTGGTCGTATACGAGAATGAGCGCTGGTAGTTCAGTTCGTAGATCTTCCCGATGTCGTGAAGAAATGCACCTGTGAGCAGCAGGTCGCGGTTAATTTGCGGATAGAGAGGCGCTACGCTGTCACACAATTTCACTAGAGATACGACATGCTCGAGCAGTCCCCCAATGAAAGCATGATGCAGTGACTTCGCAGCCGGTGCCTGGCGATACGCTTCGGCGATCTGCGGATCGCCCATAAAGGCCTCGAGCAGCAATCTCAAATGTTCGTTGCTGAAGCTCGCTGCGTACGCGCCGAGATTGCGCCAGAGTTCATCAACGTCCTTTTTTGTCTTGGGGAGATAATCGGAGTATTCGATCTCCGCGTCTTCCATTCTCCGCAACTTGTGAATCGTTAGCTGATAGCGGCTTGAATACTTGTTAATTAGGCCGCGAACCTTTACGAAGTCGTCCTGTTCGAATTTGTCGACCGCATCATTGACGTTGTCCCACATTTTGGCGTCAATTTGGCCGGAGCGGTCGCAAAGAGTGAGCGCCAAATAAATCTCTCCGCTCTTCTTAGGCTTAATTTGCTTGGATGAAACGAGGAACGATGAGGTGATGACCTGGTTTTCCTGGCTGGCTGCGTCTTTGACGAAGAACTGCTTCATGAATTCGGTTACCCGACGAAGCGATTCTACTTCAGAAACCGCAATAGGCAACTAGCAATAGGCAACGGGCCTAAACTTGCCTTGAGGACGCTTTGGATTTGCCTATTGCTTATCGCGTGCTCACAATATCCCGAGCTTCTTTTTCTTCTTTGCTTTCTTCGCCTGGCTTGTGTCGGAGGCGGAAGCCGTGGTGTAAATCGGCTTCGTCTGGTTCGGACTGGCACCCGTGTCCGTGAAACCAGGTTTGATATCTATGTAAGCCTCTTCACGAAGCTTCGTAAGGTATGTCCGCAAAGCTGGCTGCAACTTTTGGTAGTAAATCGCCTCCTGGATGCGACTCTCAACCTGCTTCAGCGGCGCAATTCCCGCCTGTGTGTGTTCGTTCACCTTCAGAATCACGAATCCCTGCTTTGTGCGGATCACATCTGAGACATCGCCGGGCTTCATCTTGAATGTGAGGTCCTCCAACTCCTTCGCGAGTGTTCCGCGCTTGAATTGACCTAACTCTCCGCCCGAATCTGCAGTCGGTCCTTCGGAAGACTTCTTGGCCACATCTTCGAACTTAGCGCCGCCTCTTATGCTCGCCAGCAGTTGCTTTGCTTTCTCTTCCGCAGTTGTGATCTTGGCGGGCTCTTCTGGCGGTGGTGGCGCGTTGGGATCTACGTTTATGTTCTCGGAGCCGGTCGACACAAGAATTTCAGCAAGATCGACGGACTCTGGTTGTTCCAGCTCAGCCTTATGAGCGTTGTAGTAGTCTTCAACGTCTTTTTGGGTGATCTGGATCCGTGGCGCAACCTCGTGGCTGATCACCTGCTGAGTCACAATCTGGTTACGGATTCCCCCTTTGAAGTCCTCAAAAGAGACACCCTGCTTCTGTGCCTCCTTTTCGAGATCTTCCATGCTTTCCAGCTTGAGCTGCTTGCGCAGATCGTCTAAGCGCTTCACCAGTTCAGTGTCGCCGGTAATACCCAGATCCTTGCCTTTAGCCAGCAACAGTTGCTGGTCGATCAAGTCGCGGAGCACGTCCTTTTCTTTCTCTTTGGCGCGAGGATCGGTGGGCGGAAGGTTCTGTTGCTTCAGCTCCTGCTGGAGTTCGTCGCGGCTCTTGGCCAATTCGGACCGCGTGATGATAGAGCTGTTAACGCGCGCGATGATCTCCTCGATTACGGTGTCGGCAGTGAGCGAACCAGCGAAGAGAAGAGTCGTCAAAATACTGAGCACTGACTTATGTTTCATAGGAGGTAGCTACCCCTTATTTTACCTCTCAGCGTTACCTCCCGGGATTTCTGAGAGCCGCTTTTCACGTGATAACCTCAAGCTCATGTCGGCCCCCGATTCACGTTTTGTTCGCGCCTGTCGCAGGCAGGCGGTAGACGCGACGCCCGTCTGGCTTATGCGCCAGGCGGGACGATACATGCCCGAGTACCGAAAAGTCCGCAGGCAGCACACACTTCTGGAGATTTGCAAGAATTCAGAACTTGCTGCTGAAGTAACCATCACTGCTGCCGAGCGGCTTGGAGTGGATGCCGCCATCATCTTCGCCGATCTGCTGCTGCCGCTTGAGGTTATGGGACTGGAGTTTGAATTCGCGGAACGCGACGGTCCCAGGATTCACCATCCCCTGCGCGACGCGAATGGAATCGCCCAGCTGAAGACCGATCGTGCCGAAGAATTGGGCTATGTCGCTGAGTCGGTGAGGTTGGTGGCTCGACACTTCGGCACACGTCTTCCGGTGATTGGCTTTTGTGGCGCTCCTTTCACGCTGGCGAGCTACATGATCGAAGGCCGAGGATCACGTAACTACGTAGAGACCAAACGCCTGATGTATGGCGATCCCGAGGCCTGGGACGAGCTGATGCGACGCATCTCCCGTGTACTCGTCCAATACGCAGCCGAACAAGTGAATGCGGGAGCCGACGCCTTGCAGGTTTTCGATAGCTGGGTGGGATGCCTGTCCCCTGCAGATTACGTTCGCTTCGTGTTGCCGCCCACCAAGGCACTGGTTGCTGAGTTGAAAGCGACTGGAGTGCCGATTATCTACTTTGGAACCGATACTGCCACTTTACTGCCTTCGATAAAGCAGACACGCGCGGAGGTCATTGGCGTCGACTGGCGCATCCCAATCAACGACGCCTTCGAAATGCTGGGCGATAACTTCGCCGTCCAGGGAAACCTCGATCCAGCGGCGCTATTTGCATCAGAGGCAGAGGTGCGACGCCAGGCTCGCGACGTGCTTGACCGTGCCGCGGGACGTGTGGGACACGTCTTCAATTTAGGTCATGGAATACTGCCAGAGACGCCGGTCGAGAATGTGATCGCTTTGGTTCAGGAAGTCCATGCTTACAGTTCCAAGCGCAGCCAAGTACCAGCGCCCAGCGTGGCATTCTGAAAATGAAGACCGCTGTTCTCCTGCTTGCTCACGGAACCCCGGATAACGTTTCCGAAATTCCCGAATATATGCGCAACGTCACTGGGGGGCGGCCGATTCCAGATTCGGTCATCCAGGAGGTCGCTCATCGTTACGGCTTGATTGGGCGCTCTCCTTTGACGGAAATCACGATGCGGCAGGCCAAGAAGCTCTCCGAAGTGTTGTCGACGCCTGTTTATGTCGGTATGCGCAATTGGAAACCGTACATTGCAGAGACAGTGAAAGCCATGCGTGACGAAGGTATCGTTCGCGCGGTGACCCTGTGCCTGGCGCCGCAAAATTCCCGCACCAGCGTTGGACTCTACCGGAATGCAGCGTTCAAAGAAGCCGCAGGCATGGCGATTGATTTTGTCGACTCATGGCACGACCATCCTCGGCTGATCGAGGCCTTTGGAGAGCACTTGCAAGCTGCTCTCGCGAAGGTTGGACGCCAGACGGCGGTGGTGTTCACGGCCCACAGCGTTCCCAGCCGGACGATTTCCGATGGCGATCCGTACGAGCAGCAGGCAAAGGAAACGGCGGCACTAGTAGCGCTTGAAGCCGGCCTACCTGATTCGCAGTGGGTGTTCGCGTTTCAGAGCCAGGGAATGTCCGGTGGTCCGTGGATTGGGCCGACCGTCGAGGAGACGTTACGGACTCTGAAGCAAGAAGGACATTCGCATGTGCTGATTCAACCCGTCGGATTTGTATGCGATCACGTGGAAGTCCTTTACGATATCGATATCGGATTCCGCGACTACGGTTCTCGGATCGGCATTGAGATTTCCCGCACCCAGTCCTTGAACGATTCGCAAACGTTTATCGCCGCTCTCGCTGACCTGGTAGGAGAACGCCTGAAGCGGCATTCGAGCACTGTACCTATTTCCACCTCTTCCTAGTACACAGAAGAGGTAACGCAGACAACAAAAAAGGCCGCCATCTTTGGCGGCCTTCGGAATTAGGAGAGAGATTTCCTTAGTCCTGATCGTTGCTTGCGCGCTTCCAGTTCATGATCTCGCCTAGCGTTGTGGTTGAGCTAGAAACCGGCTGCTTATACGCTTCCACGTCCGCGCGGCTCGCCTCTTCGCCGACTGCGCGGAGGCTGAGTCCGACCTTCTTCTCTTCCGGATTCATTTTGATGATCTTGAAGTCGTACTCTTGTCCCGGCTCAAGCTTGAGCGGAGTGCCGTGTGAGTCGGTCGCCTCGGAGTTATGGCAAAGGCCTTCAACGCCTTCGGAGATCTCGACGAACGCTCCGAACTGCGCTGTGCGCAGCACCTTGCCGTGAACGACATCGCCGAGACGATGTTGAGCGAAGAACGTCTCCCATACATCGGGCTGCATTTGCTTGATGCCGAGCGAAAGTCGGCGATGCTCAGGCTCGATCGCGAGCACTTGCGCCTTAACCTTCTCGCCCTTCTTAAGCACCTCGGAAGGATGCTTGACGCGCTTGGTCCAACTCAGGTTACTGACGTGTACCAAGCCATCAATACCGTCTTCGATTTCGATGAAGGCGCCGAAGTCAGTCAGATTGCGAACCTTGCCTTCGACAACGCTGCCCACCGGATACTTCTCGTGCAACTGCTCCCATGGATTCTGCTCAAGCTGCTTCAGTCCAAGGGAAATGCGCCGCTCCGTCGGGTTCACGTTCAGCACCACAGTCTCGACTTCGTCGCCAGGCTTCACGATCTTCGATGGATGCTTCATCCGCTTGGACCACGTCATTTCACTGACGTGAACAAGACCTTCGATTCCTTGTTCCAACTCGACAAAAGCTCCGTAGTCAGTGACGCTTAGAACCCGTCCTTTAACGTGCGCGCCCACTGGATAACGCTCCGCGGCATCGAGCCAAGGATCAGGGGTGAGCTGCTTGAAACCGAGCGAAACCCGCTGCTTGTCCTTGTCGAACTTAAGAACCTTTACGTGGATCTCATCGCCAACGTTCACCAGATCACGAGGATGCGTGAGGCGTCCCCACGACATGTCGGTGATGTGCAGCAGACCGTCGAGGCCGCCCAAATCGACGAACGCGCCGTAATCGGTAAGATTCTTAACGGTTCCCGTGAGAACAGCGCCCTCTTCCAAGTGCTCCAGCGTCTTGGAGCGCTTCTCCGACTGCTCTTCTTCCAGCAGTTGCTTGCGCGAAACTACGATGTTGCCCCGCTTCTTGTTCAGCTTAATGACGCGGACATCGATCTCGTGGCCTTTGTAGCCGTCGAGGTTGCGCACCGGCTTCAGGTCAACCTGAGAACCGGGCAGGAAGGCGCGAACGCCCCCTACATCCACCGAGAGGCCGCCCTTCACGCGATCGACAACATAGCCCTTGATGGTGCTCTTGTCGTTGTAAGCCTTCTCGATGTCGTCCCAAACACGGACGCGGGCTGCCTTCTCGTGCGAAAGCAGGGTGTAGCCTTCCTCTGTCTCACCGCGATCAATGACCACATCGATGCTGTCGCCAGGCTTGAAGCGCGGCTGGCCGTCGCGTCCGATGACTTGGGCAATTGGCACCATGCCTTCGGATTTGAATCCGACGTCGACGACAACATACTTTTCGGTCAGGTTTACCACTGTCCCCTTTTGGATATGGTCCTCGGCGGGAGCGGCAGTTTCTGCAGCCGATTGCTCGGCTTCAAAACTTTCCAGGGCAGCGGCAAAGTCCATCTCCTCGCGTGGAGATTCCGGCGCGTGGTGAGCGCTGGTCTCGAGCTCGGGAGCGGATGATTGTGGGTTTTCGGTGGCGAGTGCGGTGGTTTCAACAGTTTCAGTAGTCAGGGTTGTATTCTCGTGATTGGAATTTTGCGAGCTTCCAGTGTGCGCGGTTGCTGGTTCAGGTTCGTGTGAGGAAGTCTGCGTGCTTGCAGAGCCCTCTTCGACGATCGGGTTCAGGTCGCGGGCTGTGCTCTCTTCGAACAACATTGTCCTTCTCGGTCGCGCTCACGCCACGGGATCGTCCCGAAGAGACAGAGGGTGGTACCCGGCTGCCCGGATGAGCGGACTGATGGCTGCATAAGCTCTCTTGAGTGTGGGCCCGTTCGGGCTAGAGGAAACTCTGCGGCCGGATCAACCAACAACGCTTCCGTTGCTGGCCAATGTTCTGACTATAGCAACCGCTCGGAGACAGTGTCAAACCCCGCAAGCTCAAGTTGAATAGCGAGTTAATGTCATTTTCGCGCGAAGCGATAACTAATAGAGATGCCTCGCGCTGCAGAGCCGTCCAAAGTATCCGACCTACGCACATAGAGTGTGCCGATACCTCGCCGAAGACCGCGGAAAATTCACTAGCCAAGTACAGATCACGGAAAACGACAGGCTATTCTTCGAATTCAATCTTGAAATCATCGAATTCTGCCCAGAATCGGCGAATTTCGCGTCAGACCAGGGAAACAACAGCGAATTCTGTGGATTTCTTCGTAAGCGACCGTCAACAAATCGTTTAACGGGATTTGGCGCGGGATGCAAGAAATTAACAGGGAACGAGCAGGGAATTCTCTGCTGCTCGCGGCGCTGACCAGCCGTACAGTACACCTCATCTATACTTTCCGCGTCTATGGACTATCTCTGGACTCCCTGGCGCTATGCGTACATCACCGGTACGAAAGAAGCCCAAGGATGCGTTTTCTGTCATACGAAGGACGAAAAGGATGACCGCAAAGTTGGGATCGTCTATCGAGGAACAGCCTGCTACATCTGCTTGAATGCCTTCCCTTACACGTCAGGCCATGTGATGGTCATCCCCTACGACCATCTCGACGAACTCAGGAAACTTCCTCGTGAATCGGCGCACGAGATGATGGACTTGTGCCAGCGCACCGAATCCGTCTTGCGCAGCCTATACAACCCAGACGGTATCAACCTGGGAATGAATATCGGAGCCGCCGCAGGAGCCGGAATCGCTGGACACGTTCACATGCACGTGCTTCCGCGCTGGGTCGCCGATGCAAACTTCATGACCGTCGTCGGCGAGACACGTGTGCTCCCTGAGGCGCTCGATGTTACCTGGGAAAGAATGCGGAAGGAGTTTGAGAAGCGGCGATAAGCAATGGGCAATAGGCAAAAACAACGGCGAGAATCTCCCGGTCGTCTGCTTTAGCCTATTGCTTATTGCCTATCGCCTATTGCCGTTCTCACGCAAACACTTCCTTCAGTCTCCCGCTGTCCACGTCGTACACAAACCCGCGCACTGTGATCTCCTTATTCACCCAAGGGTGGGACTTCAATTTCTCGAGCTGTTTGCGGACGTTCTCTTCAGGCTTCTTAAATGCGTAAAAGCGTTCCGGGGACAGACTTGCTGTTCCGGCGTGGCGCTCGATCATGCTTCGCAGCTCGTCTTCGGTAGAGCGCATTAGGCCGCAGTCGGTGTGATTGATCACCATGAACTCTTCTGTCCCAAGCAGATAGTGGGAGACGAGAAGCGAGCGCAAGGCATCTTCAGTGACAATGCCACCGGCATTGCGGATGATGTGCGCATCGCCGTCGTCGAGCCCTAACGTTGCTTTGGTCAAACGGGTGTCCATGCATGTAACTACAGCGAGCCGTCGCGTGGGCCGCGGCGAAAGATGACGCGACGCATGCTTCTGTGCGTACTTCTCGTTAGCCTGAAGGACTTCGTCGATCGTGGACATGATCTCCTTTCGTATCCGAGAAACGGAGCGTCGGGGCGCCCCCGCCCGGCGTTACGAACAAGCTTGCATAAGCTCAAGAATTAGTTTTCGCAGATTTTCGTATGCCAGGAGAGGGCGCCCCGGCGCTCCGTTTCGGGATCAGGCACTATGCGATCAGGTTTTCTCTTTTCCTCTCGCCTTGATCCAGATCGGCGTTCCTTCAAACCCAAAGGCTCGCCGAATCTGATTTTCAAGGAAGCGCTGATAGGAGAAGTGCAATTTCCCCGGACGATTGGTGAAGACAACGAATGTCGGTGGAGAAATCGCAGCCTGAGTCATGTACTGAATGCGGATTCCATAGCCCGGCGACGAGGCGCGCTCGAAATCTACGCTCTTCAAAAAACGGTTCATCTCTCCCGTAGAGATTCGCTTGCGGCGCTCCAGAGCAACTCGCTGCACGGTAGAGAAGACGCGGTCCACATTCTTGCCGCTGGTTGCCGAAATGAACAGCACCGGAGCGTAGCTCAGATATTTGAGCACTGAACGAATTTGCTTCTCGAACAGCGCCTGATCGGCAGGGGGTTTTCCATCCTGACGCTGGGGCCCCACCAAGTCCCATTTGTTTACGACAATTACAACGGAGCGGCCGCTCTCGTGAGCATATCCGCCGATAGTCGCATCGAGCGCAGTTACTCCCTCTACGGCATCGATCACCAGCAGAGCGACATCGGCGGCTTCGAGGTGCTTGCGCGACATCACCACTGAAAGCTTCTCCGCCATCAATTTGGTTTTGCCTTTACGGCGGATGCCGGCAGTGTCGATGAAGCGATAGCGCTGCTGGTCGCGCTCGACCAGTTCATCCACTGCATCGCGGGTGGTGCCTGCGATTGGGGAAACAATCGCTCGTGACGTCCCGGTGAGCTGATTCAGCAACGTCGACTTTCCGACATTCGGACGACCGATGATTGCGATTTTTGTTTCCTTCTGATCCTGTGGCACAGGCGCCCCCGCCTGTGTTTCGGCCTGGTCAAACACAGCCGAGGGCGGCTGTACCTCTATTCTTTCCGACGCATCTTCTCCACGTGTTACAGGCGGCAATCTCTCGAGCACTGCGTCCAGCAACTCGCCGAGTCCATTGCCATGCTCTGCCGAAACGGGGAAAACGTTCCTGATCCCAAGCCGCCGGAAATCTTCCACGATATTTTCCAGCTTTGGAGTATCAATCTTGTTTACCGCCAGCAAGATCGGCTTGCCGCTGCGGACGAGCAATCGCGCCAGTTCGATATCCGGCGATGCCAGCTCTGTGCGGCCGTCGACCACCATCGCAATTACGTCAGCCTGTTCGAGCGCGACTCGCGCCTGTCGATAGATCTCGGCCGGAATCAGTTCCTTCTCATCGGGAATGATCCCACCGGTGTCGATGACTTCGACTTCCCGTCCATTCCAGCGAGCTTTTCCGTATAAGCGATCGCGGGTGATTCCGGGCTCATCGCCGACGATTGACCTTCGGCTGCCGATGAGACGATTGAAGAGCGTGCTTTTGCCCACGTTAGGCCGGCCCACAATGGCGAGGACCGGCAACTTGCCGACCATCCCAGTCTTTGGGGGCTTGGCGAGATTGGCGGAAGTCTTTGGCAAGGAAGGCTCAGTTGGCGAGTTTGTGGATTTGGCCGGCTGCAGCCGGATGTGAATCTGATCTGTGATCGCGTCACGAATTCATTCGAATCGCGAAATCACTTAGCAGAGCATCGCAAGCAACTCAAGCTATTATAAAGATTCGTTCCGCGCTGCCCGTGCGCGGCCGGGTCCCTTGTCTTCCGTTCCTCAAAATGCGACCGCTTCGGAGCCTGCGCGAGTTACAGGCTCGCTCTATTCATTCTTTGCCCCCGGCGGAGCGCTCTCCCGCTCGCATCCTGCCTACGAATTCCGACGCGGCCAACTCCAAATGGCAGAGGCGGTCGAGCAGGCGATTACGGGTAAAAAGCACCTGCTCGTCGAAGCCGGTACGGGAACGGGCAAGACGCTCGCCTATCTATTGCCGGCGATCCGTTCCGGCAAACGTGTCGTCGTCTCCACGGGAACGAAGAACCTCCAGGAGCAGCTCTTCTATAAGGACGTTCCCTTTCTGGAACAAGTGCTGTTCCCCAACGGTGAGGGTAAGCTGCGCGTCTGCTACATGAAGGGGCGGAACAACTATCTCTGCCGCCAGAAACTCTACGATCTCAAGAATCAGCCGATTCTGCGCGAGCTCGCCGAGGTTGAGCAATACCAGGCCATTGCGGAATGGGAGCAGCACACCGATACAGGGGACCGTGCGGAAATTTCCGGACTGCCCGAAGCCAGCGCACTCTGGCACAAGATCGACGCCCGCTCCGACGCCTGTACAGGACAGAAATGCCCGCAATTTGATCGCTGCTTTATCACCGAAATGCGACGGCGCGCGCTGGAAAGCGACATCGTCATCGTCAATCACCATCTGTTCTTTGCCGATCTGGCGATTAAGCGCGCTGCTGAACAGGCTCCTGACGCGGGCGTACTGCCGGAGGCAGGGATTGCGATCTTCGACGAAGCGCACGACCTTGAGGAAGTAGCGGGCAGCTATTTCGGAGTGTCGGTCAGCAACCTGCGCCTGGACGAGTTGGCGCGTGACGTGGAAACCACACTGCGTCAGCGCAAAACTCTGCCTGTATCCGTGTCGCTGGCCTGCGCCAACCTGCGCGAGCGTTCGCAATTCTTCTTTGGCCTGATTCCGCCGGGTGAAGGACGCTTCGCCTTTAACAACCGCGAAGGATTTCTCGAAGAAAACGGGGATGAATACATCTCCGTGATGAATGCGCTCACGCGCCTGATGGCCGAGCTGGAAGGCATCAAGGAAAAGCCGGAGGAACTATTTCAGTTCATGCGGCGCGCGGAAGAGTTGAAGGTGCAGCTCTCTTTCATTTTGGAATCAAAGGATCGCAACACGGTCTTTTGGATAGAACGCCGCGGTGGGCTGGGACGCGGACGTTCAGGAGTACGCATCGTCTCACTCCAGGCAACTCCCATTGACGTTTCTCAACTTCTGCGACAAACATTATTCGAGAACCTCGATACTGCGGTTCTCACGTCGGCGACACTTGCGGTAAGCAACGGCTTCGACTACATCCAGCGCCGACTGGGACTCGATCATGCACGTTCCTTGATCGTGCCTTCCCATTTCGATTATTCACGTCAAGCCATACTCTACGTCCCGCCGGATTTGCCCGATCCACGCAGCGACCAATTTGCTCCCCGCTCGGCGCAGGTGATTCGTCGCGTGCTTGAGATCACGCATGGACGTGCCTTCTGCCTATTCACCAGCTACGCGCAAATGCATGACATCTACGATAGGCTCCTAGGCGAAGTTGAATATCCCTTGCTCATCCAAGGATCGGCGCCTCGCACCGCTTTGCTAGAAGAGTTCCGTACTACGCCCAATGCAATCCTGTTTGCCACGTCCTCGTTCTGGCAGGGCGTGGATGTACAAGGCGACCAGCTCAGTTGCGTCATTATCGATCGCCTGCCTTTCGCGGTGCCAAACGATCCCGTCGTAGCAGCTCGCGTGGCAGCGATTGCTGCCGATGGGGGCAATGCTTTTATGGAATACCAGGTTCCCGGAGCGGTGATTACGCTGAAGCAGGGCTTCGGGCGGTTGATTCGATCGCTTCACGATCGCGGAGTGCTGGTGCTGCTGGACAATCGCATCAATCGCCAGCGCTATGGGCGAGTGTTCCTCGAGAGTCTTCCGAAGTATGGAGTGGCGAACGGATTGGAAGACGTCGAGAAATTCTTCTCAGAAAAGAAGAATTAACAGGTGTTCTGGCACGGCCCCTCGGCTGTGTACTCTGCTTACCTTACCAAGAGTGCTGTACGCCCCAGACACCTGTCATCCTGAGGCCCGGTGTTGGCCGAAGGATCTCCCGAGATGCGTCGAGCTTAATCGCTCCCTCCCGGCTCTTCGGCCAGTTCTCGTGAAAGAGCCGCGACAGAGCAATTGAAAGCGCAATATTCCGGGAGATCCTTCGGCCAACACCGGGCCTCAGGATGACAGTTGTCGTTAACAGCAGTCGTGCTGGTGAGAATGCTGTGATATTCAAATCACGAAATCACCAAATCACGATGTGAGAAACACCCGAAGCCCGGCCCGATTTCACGCTGTCGATTTAGAATCTCATCGGTGAACTCCCTGGCCCGAGTGCGCATACTATGGACAGCTTGTATCGCGCTCTTCGTCTCAGCGATCGTAGGTCTGCGTTGGGGGGCGCAAATCAGTATTGCGATGCTCCCGAAGCCGCAGAGAGCATTTGCCGATGCCGAATTGCTGCACAGCGTCTGGATCACGCGCAGTATCTTTCTCTTCCTGGCCTCAGCCGTCTGCGGCGTGTTCGGCGTGTACTACAGCCTGCGGGCCTCCGAGCTAAGCGATCGTTGAGGGAGCCGCACCGAGCCATCGCGATACAATAGAAACAAGTCCTCCAATCGGCTGCGAACGTCCTAAATCGCCGGAAATCTGAGTTTCTGTTTTTCTCTCTGCGAGGACCAACCTTGAGGAAGCATGTACGAAGTTACTGTTGAAGATAGCTTTGCCGCGGGACACTACCTGCGCAATTACCGTGGGAAGTGCGAGAACCCGCACGGCCACAATTACAAAGTCCAGATTACGCTGCAAGGGAAAGAACTCGATCATGCTGGCCTGCTCCTCGATTTCAAGGAACTCAAGCTGGTCATGAAGCCAGTGATCGACCGCCTCGACCATCGCATGATTAACGACGTTGCGCCCTTCACCACGCTCAATCCATCGGCTGAGAATCTGGCTAAGTTTTTCTTCGACGAAACCAATGTCACTCTCAGGACTTCAACCTCAGGTCGCGTTAGCGTGAAGGAAGTGACGATTTGGGAAACGGATACGACGACGGCGAGATATTCGGAATAATTAACCACGGAGGACACAGAGGGCACAGAGGAAATCAATTCTTAATTCGCTTCCTCCGTGATCCTCTGTGTCCTCTGTGGTGACCCTGCATGTACATCATCGAAATCTACAAGTCCGTTCAGGGTGAGTCCTCCTTCGCGGGGCTACCGTGTATCTTCGTGCGCCTGGCCGGATGCAATCTGCGCTGCTCCTGGTGCGACAGCGAGTACACCTTCACCGGCGGCCGCAAGATGTCTCTGGGCGAAGTCCTGGCCGAGGTGAAGAAGCTTGCTCCGGTGAAGCTCGTGGAGATCACTGGAGGCGAGCCCATGCTGCAGGAGCGAGAAGTTGTGCCGCTCATGGCAAGGTTGCTGGCTGAGGATTATCGGGTTTTGATTGAAACCAGTGGGGAGCGCCCGCTGGGGAGCGTTCCCAAATCAGTCCACAAGATCGTGGATGTAAAGTGTCCGGCTTCCGGCGAGGGGGGCAGTTTTCGGTTGGAGAACCTCGACGCGCTGACCGCAAACGATGAAGTGAAGTTCGTGATAGCCGACCGTGGAGACTATGAATTTGCCCGCGACTTTGTCCGGGAACATGGGTTTGAATCCCGCGTAGGCGATGTTTTGTTCTCTCCCGCCTTTCGCCAGGACGCCGGTCCCGCACGCGACGCTCGCAACTGTCTTCTCGACCCCAGAGAACTCGTGGAGTGGATCCTTGCGGATGGGCTGAATGTTCGCCTCGGTTTGCAGATTCACAAGTTCATCTGGGAGCCGATGATGAAGGGAGTCTGAGGGATCGGGCCATCGGGTGATCGGGTGAAGTAAGAACTGGCGATTTTCTGATTTTGCGATTTGGTGATTTGGTGATTAAAAATCGCAAAATCACAAAATCGCGAAATCCCAAAATGTGAGCTCTTGGCCGTTACTTCACCCGATGGCCCGATCACCCGATGGCCCGATTCTTGCTGCTGCCCTTGAAGTGGGCACTATGTTCGATTTACCTTGTTTTGCGGGTGGCAGCGCGAAAGCAACAAAGCTGCAGCCGGACGTTGCATCACAGATTAGATGTCATCGATGCGTGGGGAGGAATTGTATGAAGCTCAAAACAGGCGCGATTGCATTCATTTTCGTGCTGCTTAGCGCAATCAGCGCGTTGGCACAGACCGCCACTATAAAAGGTTCAGTAAAAGACGCGACCGGGGGTATGCCCGGTTTGGCCGTGCAACTTAGGGATTCCGAGACTGGCCGCAAGTACAACCTGAAGACCGACAAGAAAGGCGAATTCTTCAGCATTGGCGTCTCTCCCGGAAAATACGACGTGACCGTCACCAAAGACGGCAAGCTTGTGTACAGCACTAAGTTCCAGGTTTCGCTCAGTGTGGAAGTGAACCAGCTGGACATGGATCTCACCCCGGCACCGGCCGGACAGGAAGCCGTCCAAGCTCCTGCACCAACCGGAAAGCAAGAAACCCAGCCCAAGCTGACCGAGGAGCAAAAGAAGCAGATTGAAGAGACTAACAAGAAGAATGCCGAGATCCTGAAGGAAAACGCGAAGATCGGCAATCTCAACAACCTGCTGAAGGAAGCTCAGGCGGACATGACCGCCAAGAATTACGACGGCGCTGTCCAGGTGATGCAGCAAGCGGCAGAGGCTGACAATAGCCAGCACGATCAGGTGTACGGGGTCTATGGTGACGCCTTACTTGCCGCCAAGAAATACCCCGAGGCGATCGACGCCTACAACAAGGCCGTCCAAATCGGCTCAACGCAAACACGCGCGAACTCCAAGCAGATGGTGGCCTCCTACTACAACAATCTCGGCCAGGCCTATGCTCGGACGAATAAGATTCCCGAATCGATCGACGCTTACAACAAGGCAGCCGAACAGGATCCGACGCGTGCCTCGCAGTTCTATTACAACGAAGGCGCAGTGCTTACCAATACGGGAAAGGCAGACGAGGCTAACACCGCTTTCACGAAAGCCATCCAAGCCGACCCAACTCACGCCGACGCGTACTATCAGCGCGCCATCAATTCGCTGCAGAAGGCGACCGTCGACAAGCAGGGAAAGATGATTGCACCGGCCGGTACAGTCGATGATTTCAACAAGTATTTGGAGCTTCAGCCTACCGGTCCCTACGCCGACGGCGCCAAGCAGATGCTTGATACTCTCGGCGCAAAGATCACCACCGGCTTCAAGACGACAAAGAAGTAGACGTTCAGCCACTACAATGTTCAGGGCGGCCTGTTTGGCCGCCCTTTTTTGATTGAATGTCCGCGAGCCAAGCCCACAGCCGAATCGAGAGACTGCTCAGCTTCGAAGATGCCCAGGAATGTGTGCGTTCTCAAGCAGAGTTGCTGCGCAAACAGCCCCGCACTAGCGAGCAGGTGCCACTTCTCGAATCCCTGGGACGCACGTTAGCCGAGGAGATCGTCGCGGATCGCAACTTACCTCCATTTCCTCGCGCTACACGCGACGGCTACGCAGTGCGTGCCGAAGATGTCCAGCTCATTCCGACCGAACTCAGAATCGTAGGGCAGATACGCGCAGGCGGCGAACTTCCTGAAGGTTTCACCAAGCTTTCGAGGGGGCAAGCAATTTCGATCATGACCGGTGCTCCTGTTCCCAGCGGAGCGAACGGAGTGGTCATGGTCGAGCACACTGAGCGAAAAGGCGATTCCGTTCGCCTGCTGAGATCGGTGACAAATGGGGAGAACGTCGTGCCTCTTGGCAGTGAAGCCCGCGCGGGAGCCGTGCTGATTGAACGAGGAACCCGCGTTTCCCACGCTCAAGTCGCACTGGCTGCTGCGGTGGGTAAGTCGAAAGTCAGCGTGTACTCCCGCCCACGAGTTGCCATCCTCCCAACCGGCGATGAAGTGGTGTCTATCGACTCCGAACCGGCCAGCAATCAGATTCGCAACTCCAACAGCTTTTCGTTGGCAGCGCAGGTGATTGCCGCCGGAGGGGAGCCGATCCAGCTTCCTATAGCGCCGGACGAGCCTGAACGTTTGCGCGAACTGATTGCCCAGGGACTCGAGAGTGATTTGCTGCTGCTGAGCGGTGGCGTCTCTGCTGGTGAATACGACTTGGTAGAGGACGTTCTTTCGCAGTTCTCCGCTGAATTCCTGTTTACCGGAGTGCAGATTCAACCGGGAAAGCCGCTCGTATTCGGGCGCGCTCTTTCCACGTCGCATGGACGTTTGATGTACTTCCTCGGATTACCGGGAAATCCCATCTCTACCATGGTCACGTTCGAACTTTTCGCCAGTATTCTGCTTCGAGCATTATCGGGAGCACCAGGATCAGGCTTGCGAGGAACGAAGGCCCGACTGGTAAAAGAAGTTCGTGTTAAGACAGGGCTCACTCGTTTTCTTCCAGCGCAGTTGTCAGGAAACTGGGATGATCCTGAAGTGGCGCCGGTTAAATGGCAGGGATCCGGAGATGTTGCAGCCTTCTCACGGGGAGATTGCCTGCTCGTGATCCCGCCGGATCGTGAGCATTTCAATCCCGGAGAATGGATGACCGTTCTACCTCTGCAGAGCTAATGGCCCGCAAACTCTCACACTACGATCGGAGTGGCCGTGCAACGATGGTCGATGTTTCGGAGAAGCAGCCGACCAAGCGGGAAGCAGAAGCCTCCGCGTTCGTGCGCATGTCTGAAGCTGTGCTTGCCGCCCTCCCCAGCAATCCCAAGGGCGATCCTCTGGAAGTGGCTCGCTTCGCCGGCATCGCGGCGGCTAAGCGAACTTCAGACTTGATACCAATGTGTCATCCCCTTCCCCTGACGTTCATTGATGTGACCACTCGCATATGCGAGAATGGCGTCGCTATTGCCTCGAAAGTAACTACGACTGCCATTACTGGCGTCGAGATGGAAGCGCTGGTAGCAGCAAGCGTTGCCGCCCTGACGGTCTACGATATGTGTAAGGCGCTGGACAAGGGCATCGTCATCGAGCACATCCGCCTGGAGAAGAAGTCCGGCGGCAAGAGCGGTCCGTACGTCCGACAACCGGGAAACTCCCGTCCGCCACGCCGGACGAGCCGATAAGACCTGAGTATGGCATCCAACATTCGCGTCCTGCTGGTGGACGACAACCCGATGATTCTGGCGCTGCTCAGGCAGGTGATCTCGCCGTTCGCGACGATAAAAACCATCGCGAATGCTGCAGAGGCCCTGATGCACGTAGTGGAATCGCCGCCCGACCTGCTCATCTCCGACTACTCCCTGCCTGAGTTAAATGGTAAGCAGTTGATCGAGAAGATTCACGGACGGCGCCAAACCGCCAAGCTTCCCGCAATTCTCATCGCAACCCGCAGCGAGATCACCGAGCAACTCCGCTCCATGCAGGACCAGGTCGAGGACATCATCGAGAAGCCATTTTTCACCAAAGAGATCTCCCGCCGCATCAAGCGCGTAGTCGACAAGATTTCTCTGGAGAAGATGGCGCGGGAAGCGCCCGGGGAGTCGGTAGTCCGGGGCAACCTGCAGCAGATGAATACCATGGACCTGTTCCAATCGCTGGAGCTCGGTCACAAAACCTGCCGCCTCACTCTTAGCAACGCCGGACAGCGTTGCGACCTTTACTTCAATGATGGACAAATCAATCACGCTCTGTTCGGCGGACTTCGCGGAGACGAAGCTGTCTTCAAGGTTCTCACCTGGACTGAAGGACTTTTCGAGATCGACTTCAGCGGCAGCAGCTCGGAGCAGACCACCACACGTTCCACTCAGGGCCTGCTGATGGAAGGCTTGCGTCTACTCGATGAAGCTAACCGCGACGCGGAAGAGAACGTGCTCGACGCGTGAAGCTGACCGCTGCAGTTCTCACGATCAGCGACTCCTCTTTTCGCGGATCACGCGAAGATCTCTCCGGACCGAGATTGCAACAAGTCCTCAAAGATGCAGGATTCGAAATCTCGCTGAGCAAGGTTCTTCCTGACGAGGCTCAGCAAATTGCGGCAGCTCTGCGCACAGCAGCAGCTCAGGCTCGCTTCGTCGTGACCACCGGAGGCACGGGAATCGCAGCGCGTGACGTGACCCCAGAAGCTACGCGCAGAGTATGCGAGCGCCTGCTCGACGGCGTTGCCGAGTTAATGCGCGCTGAGGGACTGAAGCAGACTCCTTTTGCCGCGCTCACGCGCGGAGTATGCGGAACACTAGGGACCTCGATCGTCCTAAACGTGCCCGGAAATCCCGCAGGTGCAGAGCAGTCCCTGAAAGTCGTGCTGCCCCTGATTCCCCACGCGCTCGACTTGCTCGCGGGCAAAACCGAGCATTAGTCAGTACGGCTGCGGTAGCCGCTGGGTCACTCAATTTGCCTCAATGCCGCCGCACATCGTCCAGGCGCTCATGCACCCGGCGGCTACGGCCTCCGGTACTGAGCCGCTCGTTGGCCAGCACGTTACAATAAAATTTCCCATCCGATTTGAACGCCATCAAACACATCCTCGCCCGGTATTCGCATTTTGTCTGGTCAGTCGTCGAACCACTTGGTTCCTGGGGAATCCTTGCAGTTGCGTTTATTGACTCTGCTGCTTTTGGTATTCCGCTTGACCCAGTTGTTGCTGGATATGTCTACGCCCATCCTCTGAAGATATGGCTGTGCGTTTTTATGGCCGCATTCGGATCTGCATTGGGTAGCCTGATCCCATACGGAATCGGTCGCGCTGGAGGAGAGCTGCTCCTCCTGAAGCACGTCGATCGTAAGCGCTTCGAGCGACTGCGCGACCGCTTCGAGAATCAGGAGTTCTTCGCCATGATGGTCCCGGCGATGCTCCCGCCTCCGACTCCCTTCAAGCTCTTCCTGCTTGCCGCTGGAGTGTTCGAAATGCGGCCCGCTTTGTTCATGCTTGCCATTTTCGCCGGGCGGGTGATTCGGTTTCTGATTCTTGGCTTTCTCGTGGTCAGATTCGGTCCGGGAATCGTAGTTTTGGTCACAGCGGTAATGGCCCGGCACCTGATATGGGTGATGGCAGGCTTCGTAGTCCTGATCGGATTGTTTGTCTATGAGTTCAAGTTCAGAAGGCCAAGAGCAAGTCGGAGAGAAGAGCCGGAAGAAGTTGCTTAGGCCGTTGTGGCAGCAGCTAGTCTTGAGGCCCTGCAGAATGCTGCGTCTCTACCAAGCCCGTCACAATCTTTGACTTGCCTCAGCTGCTTGCGTCCGCTGCTCCGCTTTTGAATTCTGCTAATACAACTGAATCCTCGCCCGGTGTTTCCTAACTATTGCTGGCTCGACAAATAAAGTCATTGTTCAATTCTCGCGCATTATCCGCGCACACAACACGTAAGGGAGAGGTGCTGAATGAAAGTTGCTGAGGTCATGACCACCGAAGTCGAAACAGTTCAGATGAACAGCACGTTGGAAGAAGCGGCTTCCATCATGAAAGTTGAAAACGTTGGAGCCATACCCGTGGTTGACGAAGAAGATGACCTGGTTGGCATCATCACGGATCGCGATATCGTTGTGCGCTGTGTTGCCGAAGGCAAAGACCCCGCCGACACAAACGTCGAGGAGGTGCTCAGCCATGAACTCGAGACGATTGAGCCGGATGTTGACGTGGAAGAAGCTGCACGACTCATGGCCGACAAGCAGATCCGCCGCCTGCCGGTGTGCCAGGACGGAGAATTAGTGGGTATGATTTCGATCGGCGATTTGGCGGTAAAAGCTACTCGGCCCGAAGCATCGGGTGCGGCTCTGCGCGAAATCTCGCAAGGCGTGCGAGGAGGGGGCGGCGACTCGCGCCTCGTAACGCGGGAAGCTCGTGTACGGATGTTCGGTTCCGCGCAAGGAGGGGGTTCTCGCGCCGCACATGCAGCAGCCGCAAAGTTCAGTGATGATGAGGATCTCGATCTCGAGTTCTCCGACGAGAAGGATCTGGCCATGTCGGAGGCTTGGGAACGGCACAGCAATCGCCACCATCAATCGTCGCAGAAGCAAAAAGGAGCAGGCGGCAGCAAGAGCAAACTGCGTCCAATTACGGAAGGTCGTCCCCAGCAGGATTTGCGCGCCCTCGGACAGAGGAAACAGGCCCCCGGAATCTCCAATCAGCAAGCCAACGACGAGCTTAAACGCAACAATCGCGTAGTCGCGATTCGCGAAGATGCGCAGACCGGGCGCAAACGGCGAACCCGCAAAGCCGGATGAGAACTGGTATGAACGACTATCAAAAATACGCTGAATACCGTGCCGCCCAGTGTTCCAGGGCAGAACACGCCAAGACGGCGATTGTCTTTCTGATGATTGGCGCAGGACTTGGAACTCTGCTCGCCATGTTACTGGCTCCGCGTTCTGGACCAGAATTCCGCAGGGGGGTCGAAGATAGGTTCGATGAAGCTCGCCGTGGCTTGGGAGCGCAAGCTTCGCGCGTACGTCGTCGCGCAACCGACATTGCCGGCTAAGCACGCGAAAAGGTGAGACCTATCAGCAACACGCAGTGAGGCAGTACAGCAGAACGTGCAATAAGACAGTTAGGCGTGCATCCGCGGGTTGGCGTGCGAAGTTTTTCCCTCGTCGTACTTCTGCTGCGCTTCGCCACGCACGCTCCCGCCTCGTCTCGTTTGTAAATCCTTTCAAGGCGTGTCGATCCAGGAATAGACTTCTCCGAGACAAGAGGCAGCCATGAAGCGTGCGGCGCTCGGCATTCGCATGCATTCCGGATGGGGAGTCTTGGTCGCAGTCAGCGAGGCAATCGAGATTATCGATCGCCGCCGAATTGTAGTCACAAGCGATGACGGACCGAGAGGTAATCAGCCATTTCATCATGCTGAGGAGCTTGGTCTTCAGAAAGCCGAGGGGTTTCTCGCCCAATATCGTGCCGAATCGGAACATCTTGCACGCGAAGCGATTGAGGCCGCTACAAAACAGATAACTGCGCGAGGATATAAGGTTACAGCTACGGCGCTGCTGCTGGCCTCCGGAAGATCTTTGCCCGCGCTGCCGCAGATTCTGGCTTCGCATCCGTTGATCCACACCGCCGAAGGAGAGTTGTTTCGCGAAGTCGTGAGCAATGCTTGCGCGACGCTGAAAATTCCGGTAGCTCGATACCGTGAGCGCGACTTGGAAAAGGTAGCCAAAGGCGCTCTGGCAGATTCCACAGAAACCACGAAACAGAGGGTTGCGGACGCGGGCAAGATAATCGGTCCTCCCTGGACCGCCGATCACAAGGCAGCGGCCCTGGCTGCCTGCATAGCATTGCAAGAGAGAATTACAAGGAAAGGGACAGCGTAGAGCCTAAGCGGCCTCGCGGGTCAGGCTTAAGGAACAACGATGCTTCGTTTGTTATTGCTGATTCTTCTCTCTCCTGCCTGCTCGGACTTTCCAACTCTCGGCGTAGGCACTCCGTAGCAGCTCCTGAAGCTCAGCACGAATTGCTTCCGTGCTTTGCTCAGTCTGGCTCCGATTTCCTCTCGCACAAGGATCGCGCTCGTTCTTCGTACTTAGCGGAGTCTCATTCTGGAAGTAGTCAAACAGCGCGAGAGTCGACCATGCTCTAAAACACGGGCTTGTGTCTTGACGCACCCTAACCTCCAATGTGCTCCAAATCTGAAAACAACTCGCCGATTTCGAAGTTGACTGAGACATGCGTTCTCCACAGGCAAATCGATTTCAGGTAACGTCTGTGAAGTTGCAATGTGCATGCCAAGTAAACCTGCTGAGCCTGCGACAGATAATCCCGTGCTGCGCCTGGCACAGGTAAATAATTCCTGATTACTTGTCACAATTCCATTTGGCTGGATAACAGCTCTGAGGCATCTTTGCCAGTGTGGAGACCATCGGCGGTTTAACTTTAGTCCCACAACGGGACGATCTTTCGACCGGTGGAAGGCGATATAGTCGTTTGATGACTCGTCTCCCACTCACACCTGGGCAGATCACTGAGCTCATCTCCAACGTCGCGTTATTCATCGAGGAGCAGCGCCGGGCGCATGCACCAGCATCGCGACCGCTGAGCAACAGTGAGCGGGCTTCGTTGGCGGTCCACTTTCCCGGTGACGTGCTTGATCGAGTGCGCCTCGCGCGAGTGAGATACCTACAGAATCCGCCGTTTTATGCTGAACTGGAGCGCATGGGCTTTCAGAATCTGCCGCAGTTTCGGCGGATGGCGGCGGTTACATTCGTTAATGTAATCGTCGCGCAAGATGAGTTCACTTCCTCGTTGCTCTTCCACGAACTCGTTCACGTTGTGCAATACAGGCAACTCGGTGTACAGAAGTTTGCAGAACTATATGTTCGGGGATTTCTTGAAACAGGGGAGTATCTTTCGATTCCACTCGAGCGAGTGGCATACCACCTGGAAGGACTGTTCCGGCTACGTCCCGACTTAGCGATTGAGGTCGAGAAACAGGCTACCAGCTTCTAGTTGAAGGAGAATTTTCTCCCAAATTCTTCCTGACCTTGGGTTCTCCTCTGTGACCTTAGTGTTCGCTCTGGGTTGGATTTAAGAAGCTGGTTCCATGAGAAAATAGATTTACCCCCGAAATGGCCACTCAATCGCTCCAGACTCCTCCGATTCCTTGTCGAGCCACACCTGAGCTGTTAAAGACGCACGGCATCACTCCTGAAGAATACGAGCGCATTGTGCAAGCGTTAGGACGCGAGCCATCGATCACCGAGCTGGGTATTTACAGCGTGATGTGGAGCGAGCACTGCTCGTACAAGTCGTCGAAGGTTCACCTGAAGCGCCTGCCTACGAGGAGTGACCGCGTCGTGCAGGGCCCGGGAGAGAACGCTGGCATCATCGACATCGGCGACGGCTGGGCTTGCGCCTTCAAGATCGAATCACACAATCATCCTTCGTACATTGAACCCTTCCAGGGCGCGGCCACTGGCGTCGGTGGGATTCTGCGCGACATTTTCACCATGGGCGCTCGTCCGCTTGCGGTGATGGACTCTCTGCGCTTTGGACGAATCGTAGAGCGCCGCAAGCCTCGGGGCGACGGCGACGGTGTGCAGGGAACACCTAGCAGCGGAGATCAACGGGCAAGCGCCTCGTATTCGCCCGCGCGAAAGCTCAGGAGCTTAGAAGCCAAAAAGCTGATCCACAAGAATCATTCCATTCTCGAAGGCGTAGTGAGCGGCATTGCGTCGTACGGCAATTGCTTTGGCGTGCCAAATCTGGGCGGCGAGACAAAGTTCGAGGAGTGCTATTTCGGGAATCCGCTCGTAAATGCCTTCGCGCTTGGTCTCGTGCGTAAGAATGAGATTTTCTACGCCAAGGCTTCTGGCGAGGGGAATCCTGTGATTTACGTCGGCGCCAAGACCGGACGCGATGGCATCCATGGCGCTACGATGGCCAGCGAGGAGTTCAAGGAAGGATCGGAACAGAAGCGTCCAAATGTTCAGGTCGGAGATCCTTTTTTGGAAAAGCTTCTGCTCGAAGCCTGTCTTGAGGCCATGCAAACGGGCGCTGTTGTCGGCATTCAGGATATGGGCGCCGCAGGCCTTACTTGCTCTACGTGTGAAATGGGTGCGCGCGGAGGTGTTGGCATCGAGATCGAGCTGGATCACGTTCCCCAGCGCGAGACGGGAATGACTGCGTACGAGATCATGCTCAGCGAGTCCCAGGAACGCATGCTTCTCGTCGCCGAGCGAGGACGTGAGCACGAAGTCTTCCTCGTCTTCGAAAAATGGGGATTGGACGCAGTGACCGTTGGTCGCGTCATAGGCGAGCCGCGCATGCGTGTGCTCGAGCATGGGAACATCGTGGCGGATATCCCCAACACTTCCCTCACTGACGAGGCTCCAGTGTACCGGCGTCCCATGCAGCCATGGTCGGCTCCAGTCCCGAAGGACAAGCCCACAGACATTCAGCTTGGCGCGACTTCTGACTTAACCGGCGTCCTCAAGCGTCTGCTTGCCTCCCAGAATATCTGCTCGAAGCGTTGGGTTCACGAGCAGTACGACAGCATGGTGCAGACCAACACCGTGCAAGGTCCGGGTGGGGATGGTGGCGTGATGCGCATCAAGGATACGGGTCGTGGACTTGCGATGTCGCTCGACGGCAATGGCCGCTGGTGCTACTTAAGTCCCAAAGTGGGAGCCATGCACGCCGTAGCCGAAGCCGCGCGCAAAGTTGCCTGCGCCGGTGGTATACCGGTGGCAGCCACAAATTGCCTGAATTTCGGCAATCCTGAGAAGCCGCACATCATGTGGCAGTTCTCCGAGGTGATCGACGGGTTAGCCGAAGCGTGCACTGCGCTTGGCACACCGATTACAGGGGGCAACGTGAGTCTCTACAACGAGACTCTCGGCGAAGGGATTTACCCGACTGCGGTGCTCGGAGTAGTGGGCATCGTCGAGGACGTTCACCGCACGGCGACGCCGCACTTCCAATCTCCTGGACGCGAAATAATTCTGCTTTGCGGCGCCACACCCTCGTATGACGACCGCCAGCTTGGCTCGTCGGAATACGCGAAGGAAATCGTCGGATCGCTGTGGGGGGAACCCCCGGCTCTCGATCTCAATTCTGAAGCCTCGCTACAAAAGTGTGTGCTCGAGCTGATCGAGAAGGGCCTGGTTGAGTCTGCACACGACTGCTCGGATGGCGGTCTGGCCGTGGCGGTGGCGGAATCGTGTTTCCGCAACGAAATCGGGGCAGAACTGCATTTACGCGAGACGCCGGATCCGATCGAGATCGCTCTCTTTGGCGAGCAGGCTAGCCGCGTGCTCGTTTCTTGCGTCCCGGGTGACCGCCAGACCATCCAACAATTAGCGGCTAAACACAACATTCAAGCAGAGTTCCTGGGAAGAACCGGCGGAGAGAAACTTGTGATCCGTCGCGGCTCATCCAACGCGGTTTCGGTTTATATGGCCGATATAAAAAATGTATGGGCCCAGGCCCTCGAATGCGCCTTACACTCGGACGTACCCGAAAAGCTCGTGCCGGAGCTATTGGATAAATAGCTCGCAACCGTCACACCCGTGGACACTAGGCTATGTCGATCATCGAAAAATCCGATAAGTTCCACGATGAATGTGGCGTAATGGCCGTGCACGGTCATGCCGAGGCGTCAAAGCTTGCCTACTTGGGACTTTATGCTCTGCAGCACCGCGGACAGGAATCGGCGGGCATAGCCAGCTCCGACCTGGTGCGCCTGCACAACATTAAGGCTATGGGACTCGTTGCCGACATCTTTACCGAAGATGTCCTCGGAAGGTTGCCGGGGTCTCTGGCGATTGGGCATACACGCTACTCGACAACAGGCGACTCCGCCCTGCTGAACGCCCAGCCGATTCGTGTGGAGTGCAACAAAGGCGCGATCGCTCTGGCCCATAATGGAAATCTTGTAAACGCGCAGGTTCTGCGCCGCCAGCTCGAGCAGAATGGATCGATCTTCCAGACCACGAGCGACACCGAAGTTGTCGTACATCTAATTGCCCAATCCAAAGAGCAAACTCTTCCCGACGCCATCGCCGACGCCCTCAGGCGAATTGAAGGAGCCTTTTCCCTTGTACTCATGACCCGCGACCGCATCTTTGCGGCTCGCGATCCGCATGGTTTCCGCCCGCTATCGATGGCTACTTTGCCCAATCCGACCGGCAAGCCCTCGATTGTCTTTGCCTCAGAAACGTGCGCCTTTGATCTCATTGGAGCTCATTACGAACGCGACGTGAGGCCCGGAGAGTTAGTCGTTGTAGGCAGCGAGGGAGTGCACTCGCGCGTCTTTGCCCCACCCCGTGAGCAGTCTAGCTGCATCTTCGAGCACGTGTACTTTTCCCGTCCGGATAGCGTGATCTTTGGCCGTCCAGTGCAGGAAAGTCGTGAGGCATTGGGGCGTGAGCTAGCCCGTGAAGTTCCCGCAGAAGCCGATCTGGTCGTCCCGGTTCCCGATTCGGGAGTGACCGCTGCGATAGGCTATTCGAATGAGAGCGGTATTCCGTTCAGTTTCGGCCTGATTCGCAATCACTACGTGGGCCGCACGTTCATCGAACCGGAGCAGCGTGTTCGCGACTTCGGCGTCCGCCTAAAGCTGAATCCCGTACAGCACCTGCTGAAGGGCAAGCGCGTCGTGCTGATCGATGACTCCATCGTTCGCGGCACTACCAGCCGCAAAATCGTTCGCATGGTGCGCGATGCGGGGGCGACTGAAGTCCACATGCGAATTTCTTGCCCACCCACGATTTCGCCCTGCTTCTACGGAGTCGACACTCCTTCGAAGAAGCACCTCATTGCGGCGAACAAGTCTGTGGAGGAGATTCGCGAATATATCGGCGCTGATTCGCTCGCGTATCTCTCGCTTGAAGGCCTCAAGCGTGCCTGCGCTGAGGGCGAAAACACTAGCTACTGCACCGCTTGTTACACGGGCAAATATCCGACCGACTTTGTAGATGTAGAGGATATTGAGCCGGTGCCGGTCGCCTGGAAGTAATCCAAGACAACTGTAACGAAGCTTAGGCCGCCGGTGCCCCGACTCCACGAGTCGGCGGCTCGATGGCGATTTCCAACTCACGCGCCAAAATAGTCTTGTCACACACTGTGACCACTGCCATCTTCGCCTCAGCCAAGGGGAGCGGCGGAATAATCGTCATCGTTCCGAGCAGTGCTGCTAGCCGGTAGTACGCCGCACGACACCTGTGCATGAAGTCCACGGGATACTCAGGCTTTCGCTTGTGAGCGGCCTCGGGATCGGCATCCAGCAGATACGCGATATCGGGCAAGGGCGCGATCTTCTGGATGAGATTAAGAAATGCGAGCGTCATCGGGCGATCGAGCGGCAGGTTCGCCAGTTCGTCGTAGATATAGCGGTCGAGAATTACGACGTCGGCTCCCGATTTCAACGCTTTCCGCACTGCCGTGCGAAGGTGTATCGCATCGAGCAGGTAAAGTGCCTGGCGCGCGATGGTCAGATACCATGCACGAACATTCTTGTCGCGGCGTTTGACCGGTTTATTCGGCGCGCCAACCCCCTTCTCACTGCCATAGACCTTGTGAACAAAACCTTCGCGGTAACGTGTCATCACCACGATGTCGTCCCAAAAGGTAAGCAGGCGAATCTTCAAGCCGGCTGCAGCCAGACGTTCCTGAAGGTTCTCAATTTGTGTGCTTTTACCCGCACCGTCAAGTCCGGAGAAGCTAATCAGTAGTGGACGCTTGATACTCACGTGGCCCAGATCCCTTACGAAAATTCCTACGAATTACGACTATCGTGCTCCCGGCGGAACGCTGGAAGTGCCTCGAGTCAGTCCAACTACGGTACCGACTGCCGCGGCGCCGGCCGCCACCAATCCCAGTTTGATTAGCAGCGAGTGAACCTGACGCTGTTTTGCTGGGGCGATAGCCTCGCCTGCCGGCCGTGAAGCAACACCACCACGAGTCGCACCCTGCTGCGCCGTCGCAGTGCCGAGGGGATTTACCCGTTCCGGCTGAGCTGGCTGCGGCTTCGGCTGAGCTGTGTTCTCTGTCGATTGCGCCTGCTGACTGCGTTGCACCTCACTGGGAGCATCGGGCGGCACAGTGCTTGTCTCAGAGCGACGCGCGCTTGGTACCGGCGCGAGCGGAGCTTGAGCCGGATCGTAACGTGTCCCACCGGCTTGCGGATTTGCAGCAGGCTGGCTCTGTGGGGCATTTGAGTCCGTAGCCTGCGATGTCTGCTGCTGTTCCGATTGCGAGCTCTGTGGCGCCGCAGGCGCATTTTGAGCTGCGAGATATTGAGGTGCATTGCTCACAAGGAAGCAGAGAACTACCGCCAGGAAGCGCGGACCAATTTGCTTGAAGAACATAACAACTCCAGTGGGACTAGGCGCAGATCAGACACTCTGTTTAAAGATGCGTCATGAGAGCTGCAGGTTGGAAGATAGCTTCTAAGCTTCTAAGCTCCTAAGGGCGAGACACGAGGTGGCTTCGTAAATACAAGCGTTTAGGGCTCAGAAGCTCGGAGGCTTAGGAGCTTAGCAGCTGCTTCACTTCGCTTGAGCTTTTTCAGTCTTCATCGTTCTCGCAAACGTTGGAGTCGTATTTTCGCCGGTGGCGGACAGTGCACGCCCCACATCGGCCTCCTTGTCCACGAGATTAGCGAGTCGATTCTTGATGTAGGTCCACAGTGTCGGGATGTTGGTGTCGTACCAGCAAGACTCGTACATGCGAGATGAGAGCCCACAAATCATGCGAAATCCAGTGTGCACGAGCTCAGGAGAGACCAGCATCGCCGCCGCCAATCGATGGTTCCCTTCGAGGATGGTCAGAGGCAGCTCTTCGTCGACGCCGATCAGCAGTACCGTCGAATTCACCGATTCACACTGCAAGCGATAGCGGAGAAGTTGAATTTTCAGGAAAGCCGGATCGGTGTGCGCGATTGCGGACTCCCGGATGCGCCTCACGATTTCGCTCAACAGAAAGCTACCATCGGAGACCTTCCGCCAATGGGCGCGCGGAAATACTCGAATCCGTTTCAGATCCTCGGCGTCGATCGTAGCTTCATGCCAAACCGTGTCTGAGGGGATCTCGCGCCACATGTGTCCGCGCCTCCGATACAGTAACGCACGGCGAACGGCGTTTTGCGCGTCGTCGGCCAGATCGGGGTTAAGGACCAGATGCTCGAACCCCTCCCGATCTTTGTCATACTCCTTCTGATAAAACTCGTTTTTCAGAAACTCGGCAATCACTTCTGCGTCTGTAACGCGGCGCTTAAGAATCATAGGGACTCCTTCCATCGGAGACGGATGATGGAACGCAAAAATGGGAGTGAAACTAACAACAGCATCAGCGCCATAAGCGCGACCTGCACAACAATCACTTGTCGCAACGTGGAATGGAACATGGAAATCAGGAAGGCCAGCGCCCCGCTGAACAATAATTGCAGCCAGCCGGTATTCGCGATCTTCCGGGACATTTCGTAGGTCATCAGGACAACGGCAAGGGCGTAAAGGCCGGTGGCGGCGGCGTACAAGCTCAACAACGGCTCGGCCGAACGGAAGCTTTCGCCAAGGACCAGGTGAATGATGAAACCGGGAAATAGCCCCAGAACTGCAATGAATGCCACCGACATCGCCAGCACGATCAGCAGGGGCAGCAGCAGAACGTGTTTTGTGTTCTCATCTTTCCCAGCGGCAGCGCTAATTGGGAACATCGCACTTACGATGGACCAGGCGGCAAAGTACAGCACTCGCCCAACCAGGGCGACTGCGGCATAGAGTCCTGCCAGTTCCGCCGTGAAGAAGTGCTTCACCAAAATGATATCGATGTTATTGATGATTACTTGCCCGATAAAAAAGACGATCGCCTGCATGGCCTCGCGGAAAGACGCAGGAATCACTTCTCCCGATTCGTAACTAAGCGCGCTCTCAGCCTTTACGCCCGGCAACAGCATCGCGGCAATGATGGACGCCGAAATGGCACCTACTACTCCGATGACTTCGTACCCCAGTGCTACCAGCAGAACCGCCATCGCCAGCTTGCAGGCAGCCTCAAAAATGTAGTTGCGAGAGAGTGCGCCGAACTCGCACAGGCCTTGCAGATTGCCGCGCTTCACACCGAGCGGCGTGTAGAAAGCCATCCCAATGGCAAATACGATGAGCAACCGAGGGTCAGACATGCGCAAATAGTCGGCGACTGGCTGTCTTGCCAATGCGAACACTAATCCGATTGCGACACCGACAATCCATGCACTCCGCCGCAGATCACGAAAAACTGCAAGCCTCCCGTCTAGCGTGACATTTCGCGCCACGAACTTCGCGCAGACCATCTGGAATGACAAGCTCACCGACGAGAGCAACATCAGCAAAGTCACCATGGCGGCGACCTGAGCGAACAGCGCTGGTCCCAACAGCCGGGCCATGCTGACGTTGAATCCGAAGTTGAGAGCGGCTACGAGTACAGAACCGAGCAACATGACGATGCTGCCGCTCAGCACGCGCGACGACGCTCCTCGCTCGATCCAATCGGCGCAGCGGACGCGCCACCCCGCGCGAAGGGGTAGGGAAATTGTGTCGGAACCTGAACTCATTACGGAGAGATGCTGACGCCTGTGTTATTCAGTTCTGTATTGTGGCAGCAGCGTTCGTTGCTGCTGCTTGGATGTCGAAAATGGTCCGAGAGGAGGTCTGGCCTAAGCAGCCAGCTGCGTGCTATCTGCCGCTCTCTTCGGATAAGCCGAAATCGACTGCATCGCATTGGGTAGAAATCCGGAGAAGCTCCGCGCCGCCTCAGTCGAATTCTCATAGACTTCGAACAGGCGGTCGGTGCGCGTGAGCTCAAGCACCATGCTGGCTTGCCGGGAGAGCGACGCCAACTTCAAGTCACCATCGCGCTTCATTACTTCCGCGACGCACTGCAAGAGCATTTCTATTCCCGCAGCATCGAGCTGTTTTACTAGCGAGAGATCGAACACGAGCTGCGGACGGTCTGAGGTCAAAAAGGGCTGCACGTCAGCGAAGAACTTCCTCGCTTCCTGTTGATTTACTTTTTCCGGCATCCTCTTTACGACTACTGGCCTACTGGTTTCCATATTCCCTCATTTGTGTAACAACACTTGAAGTCAAAGGTTGGCATTCCTGAGCCACGGGCCGAGCAACTGCTCTGGGATCGAACGCCTTATCCGCGCTCTCCGGACAAGGACGCGCATTCTGCAGTTTGCGTCCGCCAAACAGCTTCGTCATTATTTGATGCGGCACGAAAGTGACAAGTCGCGACGCGTCGTGAACGGTGCGCCAGATGGATGAAGCTGGAACTGTGGAAACCAAACTGCTATCGTTGGTCTCCAGTTCCGCGGAATACTTCACGCTTGCAATTCGCTTGAAACCGACGACCGAGTGCACCAGATCGAGTCCAGCTCCCAGATAGGACAGAGGCAGCAGCGTGCTTCCCTCTACAACGGTTCCACGATCCACGACCGAGTGATGCTCAATTGAGCTCCCCCGAGTGATCAGCGAACCCGAACGGACTCTCGCCGATGGCCCGACATAACAAGGGGCAACCAGCCGCACATTCCGCTCGATCTTTGCTCCGGGTCCCACCCACACTCCAGGACGAAACTGCTCGCCGCATGGCTGAATCATTGTTTTCTGCACCAGGCTATCGACCGTCAATCGACGCAAGTCGGCAGTGGTTTGTAACCGATTCACATAGCCCCGGGTTTCGAATGGTCGAGTTTGCACCCGCATCGTCCCAAGTTTGTTACGAAGCAAGAACGCAGCGTCGTTGCGACGAGATCCGGAAAGGACGAAGAAGTCCAGTGGACCATCGGCGTCAACAACCTGCGTCGTGTGGTTGCGTTGATCCAGGTGGAATTGAAGCAACGGATCGATTTCAACTTCCGCATAGGGCCCAAGGCGAAGAACGAGCACCAGCTCAGCCCCACTGCGAGCCAAAGCATCGAACTCTTCCTCGGCAGCACGCCATGCCTGGCTTGATGAGACGCTTTGCCACTTGATGTCTCCTCGACGCGCATCTTCGACCATTGGCAATGTCGGTTCTGCGGCATTGAGCACTGAGAATGAGTCAATTCCTGCGGACTTCAGACGGTCAACAACACGATGGAGAACCGGTTGCCCCAATACGGGGAGGAGTCCGAAAGGAACTCCAGCAAAGTTTTCGAGTGACTCGGGAGCGGAACTGGGCTGATCGTTCAGCTCGCAAGGAAATCCAATCAGAACAATCGCTCTCACATCCATTGCAACCACCACGGCGCAGCAGCGCAGGAGCGAACGGATTGAAGCGAAACCGGTGACGTCAAACTAATTATCATTCAGGGGCCTTCTGGCCTTAAAAAAGCGTCAGGCGAACTACAGGAACAATCTCCGTCTGTCCGTGACCAGCCAAGTTAAAGAAATTCTGTTGTTGGATGCCGACAGAGAACCGAATTGGGTACTCGACGGCAAATTCACCTAGTCCATCACGCTGGTTCTGGCGTAAGGGCCTGAGGTAAGAGATGTAGATTCCGCTCTGCACGTTGTCATATGCGTGTAACAAGGGGTCTTTTCCGCGACCTGACTGCCAGGCGAAATTCCCGTTGACAGTCCATCTTTCCGTAGGGCGGTACTCAAAGGTACCGGCAGGCATAAATACTTGAGCGCGTGCGAATTGCGGAGCCTGCACTTTCCACGAACGGATCATCTCGACCATCGGTGTGACGGTAAGTTTCTGACCGAACTTACGCTGGAAGCCAATGTACGAAGATGTTGTGAACCATTCGCTCACGATGGGGCTAAATTGCAGATCGCGTACGGTGTAGCCGGTAACGAGCGCGTTCTTGCCCCACGGACGACCAACGGTGAAGTCAATACGCGCACCCTTCTCACCAGAGCTGAGATTCTGGAGCGTGAATGGGCCTGACTCGTGGTACGCCTGTCCTCGAATCGTGAGCGCGTTGAACAGCGGACTGCTGGACAGAAACACGAACTGTCGAAAGAGATTCTGGTTCACGTCAAACTTCGAGAGTTCATTGGAATCGCGGCGAACCGTAAATTGCAGTCCGGTATTGAACTCGAATCTCGCACTACCGACTCGCAAGACAGGACTGATTCCGCCGTTAAAGTTGTAGTTGTTGGTACTGGTTTCGACTATCCGCGAGGCAAACGGTAGCGAGTAGTTGCCAGAGTAGTGATCGAGCTGGAAGAAGCCGCTCACAACCGGCGCTCCTTCCGTATGGTAGCGATAGCCTTGGGTGAATTGCGTCTCAACCAGGCGGCGGCCGCTCGGAAGCTGGGCACTGTTTCCACTCAGTCCGAAGATCTTAGCGTCCGTTACGTAAATCGTCGCGTCATCGAACACAGGAGCCACAGAAAAATCCGAGAGCACGCTCATCTTGCTGTTGACCGGGATTCCCTGCTCGCCGGCTGCCTCATGCAGGCTTCGCTGGACTTCAAGGTTTTCGTTTTCCGGTGCGAGCGCATTCGCACGCGCGAACGCATTTACTGCGTTCGGCATGTCATGTCGCATGCGATAGATCGCACCTTCGGCCAGCATGTAGTCGTAGTTGTCGACGTACTGATCGCGGCTCCCAAGACTGGCGAGGTATTGTTCAGCCTGACGATCATCTCCTTGCGCCAAGGCGACATTGGCCATGCCGATAGCGACTTGCTCCTCGGCGGCCCCGGACTCTTTCGCTCGTTCATACAGTTTCTGTGCGAGGTCGAAGTCGTTCATCGACAAGAAGATGTTTCCGGCAGCGACGAGATCGTCTGCGGTCGCAGGAGTAGCTTCGCCCACTCTCGCTTCGGTGAATCCAAGCGACACTTGCTGTCGAGCGTCGTCAAACTTGTGCTGATTCGCAAACAGGCGTGCAAAAGCCAGTCGGGTTTGCACACGATTTGCGTCCGGAGCATCGAGTGCACGCGTGAAGCGCTGCTGCGCCGCATCTGTCTCACCGAGCAGCAGGAGAGCGTCGCCAGTCGCAAGCAACACGGCTCCCTGGTCGGAACCTTGCTCTTCGGCGAACTTCACGTCTTGCAGAGTCTCAGCCCGCATCTTGAGTTGAGCCTCAGCATGGGCGCGCTGCGCGTAGAGGAACGGGTCGTCTGGCTGTTCGCGGATGGCTATGGTTAACTGATCGATCGTAGGACGATACTTGTGCTGGTAGTACAACGTGTCGGCGAGAGCGATGTGCAACGCAACATCGCTCGGAGCAAGCGCGATGGCCGCCCGATACTCGGTCTCGGCCTTTTGCAGCTGGCGAAGCTGGCGATAGGCAGTCGCCTTCGCTTCGTGAATCGGCGCCAATTTTCCGAGAAGCTTTTCAGCCTGCGTTGCCTGCTCCAGGGCAGCGCGGGAGCGATGTAGCTCGAGGTTCGAAAACGCCGCTCCTAAGTGAGCGCTGCCGTTGTTCGGCTGCAACTTCAGGGCTTGATCAAAGTCTGCGATCGCTGCCTCTGCATCCTGGAGATCGTTCAACACGTACCCGCGATTCACATAGGCTTCTGTCATCTTCGGATCGCGTTGCAGCGCGCGACCATAGTCATCGACCGCTTTGTCGAGCAAGCCTTGCTGTTTGTGGACGTGTCCCTCGAGCAGCGGGAAGTTTGATTCCTTCGGCAATATGACCTGGTAGCGCGACGTTAGCGCGAGGGTATCGTCATAGCGACCCAGGTTGTAGAGCGAGTAGGCAAGATAGACGGCGCCATCGAGATCGGTTGGGCGCTGCGCCAGCACTTTGTATCCGAACTGCGCCGATTCCCGATACTTGCCTTCGAAAAATACAACGCGCTCCCATTCGCGCTGGATACGAGGATCGTCCATCATCGCCGGAGTGCTGCGATGGACCCAAGCTGTTGCCAGCGGAAACTTATGATTCTGAATTGCGGCGTTGGAGCCGCCAGCGATGATCGCGGCATTCTGCGGCGCTAGCTTGTAACCCTGCTCATAGGCATTCTGCGCCTCATCCAGGCGATCGAGCGATGTGTACATATCACCCAGGGCAAGATAAGGCACGTAATCGTCGGGATAGAGCTTTGCCATCTCATGGAAGTACTGCTCCGCTTGCGGAATCTTCCCAGAGTCGCGCATGAGATATCCGAGGCTCTCATAGGCATAACGATTCCTAGGATCGTGCTTGAGCACAGCCAGATAGACCTGCTCGGACTCGGCCTTCTTTTGCATGATCCACAGCAGGTTGGCGTACTGAAGCTCGATATTGGAGTTATTCGGATCAAGCTTCATCGCCTCCAGCAGATCCTTTTCGGCGGCGTTGTAATCATTACCGCCGATCGCAATCGAAGCTCGCACGCGCAAGAACTCGGCTCGTTGTGGTCCCTCAACTTGAATCTTGTTGATCTCCTGTTCGGCTAAGGCGATCTGTTGTTGCGCCGCCGCGCGGTTCCCGAGTCCTTTGTAAGTCTCCGACAGATTCAGTCGAAGTTCGATCGGAAACATTTGACCTTCGGGCACGTCCTCAGGCATATGCGCCAACGCAGCTTCATATTCAGTGGCCGCGACAGCATCTTTGTTCTGCATCTTCGCGAAGCCCGCGCGAACCGCGTGTAAACGGTAATGATTGGAATCGATGGTTGCCGCGCGGTCGATGAACTGCTGCGTCTGTGCGGAATCGTTCAGTCGCATCCAGGCTTGGGCAGCGCTCAATTGCGCGTTGATGTTCTTGGAATCGGCGTTGGCGTAACGGGTGTACGTATCCGCTGCCTCCTGCTTCATGCCCGCAAGCTCGTATGTATATCCCAGATCAGCCAGTAGATCAGGCTTCTGGGAGGGGGCGCTCTTCAGTGTGGCGATAGCTCCTTGATAGTCGTGCGACTCGCGCTGGAAATTTGCTACTGCACGGAAGATGTCGATGTTATTCGGATCCCGCCGCCGGGCCAGGTCGAGCAACTGCTTGGCTCGCGCCGTGTCCTTTAGCTTCATGTAGCCAATCGCCATCAATAATTCGGAGTGCGCGGAAGGCTTGATCTGCTCGGCATGCTGCAGGATCTGAATCGCCTGCTGAATGTCGCCGCTCTGCATGAAGAGCTCGCCCGCCATCATCTGATCGTCGACGCGGTTGGGATATTTCGCGATCACATCAAGCAACATGCGCTTGGCATCATTGACGCGCCCCATGCGGAAATATGTCTGTGCAAGTCCGGAGAGTCCCTCGGCAGCTCCGGGTGAAATCTGCAGTCCACGTTTGTAAGCATTCTCCGAGTCAGAAAGATGTCCGGATAGACGCGCAGCGTATCCCAGCGTGAACCAGCGCCCCTGATCACCGGGCGCCATCTCTACCGCGCGTTTTGCGTGAGCGTACGCAGCTGCGGCATTGTTATGGCGAAGGGCATCGTCCGCAGCACGCTGCTCCCGCTGTACGGCAATACTTTCGCCAAAGGTGCCGATACCAGACTCCTCTTGTTGTTGCGGGCGTTGGGCGGCACTTTTGCCAGCTTTCTTCCCCGCTGCCTGCGGTTGCGATTGCGGCTGGCTTTGCTGACCGCCAATTTCAAACGTCTGGGCCGACACGGAAGCGGCGAGGGCGAGAACCAGAAACAGAGTTCTTGGGAACATGGGAGTGGGCGCGAATATGTGATCTATGTAACTGCTCTTCATCATCTCTGCTTGGTGGAAGCGCTTGGCTATATGGGGACCGGTGAGCAGACCTGCGTAGTTCGAGCAGCAGCTCTGCCACAAGAGAGGTTGGATGCGAGGAGAGTCTCTAAGAGTTAGCAGCTAAGGTGAAAAAGCCGCACTCAGCACTTAGCAGCCAGCATTCAGTCGATTAGCAACGCGAGACTGACCTGGTAGCTCGACCAGAACGCTGACCGGCTGAATGCTGAGTGCCGAATGCTGAGCGCTTCCCACCAGAGCTGCCGGAAAACCCAAGCTGCGGAATCGGAATCCAAACCGCCTGTAAGCACTCTCTGGAGGCGTGTGTTGCTTTTAAGTTCCAGCCCTTTTCCTGCTACCGCCAAACGTCTGCCAGTGTTCGGATGGCTGTTTCTGCTTGCGCTCGCTGCCCATGCCCCGCTGCTGTTGTTTCAACTGCAGGCGGGTGCCTTCGACGCGAATACCCACATGTTCTTCGCCGACCACTATGCTCATCACTGGTTCAACCCATGGAATGAGAAGTGGTTCGCGGGCTTTTCGCAGACTACCTATCCTCCACTGGTGCATCAGCTAATCGCCCTGTTCTCTCACATCGTCGGTCTGAATTTTGCATACACGATCGTGCAGATGCTGATCATCCTTCTGTTGCCAATCGGTGTGTATCGCTATGCGCGACTGTGGGTGAATGAACGGGCAGCTCTCTATGCCGCCATCGGCAGTATCTTTTTGGGATCGGTCGCGCAGATGGTGTACCAAAGCGGGCAGATCAACACCACCTTCGCCTCCGTAATGTTGTTGAACTCGCTTCCATTTTTCTACGTGTGGATTCGCGAGGGAAGCATGCTCGCCTTCTGGAAGGGCTTGGCGATCTTCCTGGTAGGTTCCGCTGGCCACCACGTCAGCATGATCTTCGCTACTCCTTTCTTCGCCTTGCCGATTATCTGGCTGGCATTTATCGACCATCGCGAAGATAGGGCCGATGCCACCTTGGGTAGAGTTGCGGTGCGGACAGCGATATTCGCAGGCCTCGCGATTTTAGGCGTGCTCATCGTCTTGATGCCTTACTGGGTTCAGCTCTATCACAATCCCATCAAGCAGGCCCCGATCTATCACGAAAGCCGCGCTAACTACATCCTCGAACCCACTCTCGGAATCAACTTCTGGGTTGTTCCGATGGGCGCGCTGATATTGGCTATCCCGTTCATTTTCTGGCGCGGAGTAACTGACAGGCGCTTGCGTCCATTGTTCTTTGGCTGGTGGTTGGTCGCAATGGTGGGCCTTGGCGGGACAACTCCTATCCCAAAGATCCTTTTTGGAACTCGCATCTGGGAGGTTCTGACTTACGAGCGCTTCACCTATTGGGCTACGCTGATGGCGCTTCCATTCGCTGGATTGATTGCGGAGTGGCTGATCGACCGCTTCCGCGGCAAGGCCGTCGCCGGACTGGCGCTCGCTTCCGTTCTCTCTGGAGCCGCGGCATTGGCGTGGCTGCATGCCAATCCAATCCAGGCGAGCAGCTTCAGCATCGACGAAGTCGTGACCTTCCTTAATCGCGATGATCACGCGAAGTTCCGATACATCACTCTTGGATTCGGGAGTCAGCTCGCGCGCGTCGGCATTCTCGCGAATGCCAGTTCAGTGGACGGCGACTACAACTCGGCGCGTCTGCTGCCGGAGTTGATGGCGGGCGGATCGGCTCAGCTCACGAATGCAAAATACTTCCGCAGCGGCATGGAAGCCTTGCGCTCGATGCTGAAGCACGCCGACCACTATGGTCTGAAATATATTTTTGTGCGCGATCGTTACTACGAGCCGCTGTTGGCATTTGGTGGATGGCGGCCCGCCGAAGTCTATGACAACGGCAACGTAACTTTGTGGGCGAAGGAAGGCGTCCCGCCGGCACACAAGATCACTCCGCCTCCGGGAGCGGTGCCGACCGAGTTCGAAAGCCTGCTTTGGGGAACGCTCCCCATGGCTACCGTGGTGTTCGCCTTGGCACTCCTGATCCTGTTCCCCGAGCGTCGTCGCCGGGCTGAGACCATTGACTTTCCCGCCTCCGCTACTCCGGAGCCGGTTCTTCGGGAGGCCCAATAATGAGTCGTGTTCTTGCCATCATCATGGCCGTCATCACTGGCGTGTTAATCGCCGCCGGCGTGGCGCCTACACGAGAGAAAGAAAAAACCACGTCTCCCGAAGGAACAGTGAGAGCGTTCTACGATCGCGTGAAGGCCGATGACTACCGAGGCGCCTATGCGCTGATCGCGCCATCGAGCAACGTTGACTTCGCCAGCGTGCGGCATGACATCGCCGGCCGCGACGGAAGTCTGAAGACCTTGTCCCAATTGCAGAACGCCGACGCCAGAGTGATCGCGCATCACGGCAATGAAGCCCTGGTACGCGCCAATCTGGAGTGGAAAACCGCCGTCGGCGCGTTGTATGAAAACAAGGATCTCAAGCTGGTCAGCGACAACGGCAACTGGCAGATCGTCTGGCCAAAGCGACGCGAGCAGAACCTGCCTCCGCAGGTGATCCCGGTGAACTACCTGCGCTGGGACATCATCCACAGCGATTCGGAAGAAAACGAGTGGGGTGCGCAGAACGTCGAGAGCCCACACGTGCGCATCACGTCCATGAACGCAGTCGAAAGCGAAGGCAAGGTCATCATTTTGGGAGAGCTGGTCAACGAAGATACCGTTCCCGGTTACGTGGATGTCCAGGGAATCCTGATCGGCAAAGATGGCGAGCAGCTCGGAGAAGAAACGAGCTTCGACAAGATCTCACACGTGCTCCTGCCCAAGGAAGTAACGCCGTTCCGCATCGACTTCGACGGTGTCCATCTCACCCAGGTGAAGAAGGTCACGCTGAATCCGACCTCCGTGCTGGTGCCCGCGTCGGCGGATCCGGTCATCGGCGTACTCCATCAGCAGCTCGACAAGACCGATTCGGGACACACTGTGCTCAAGGGCGAGCTGATGAATCAGAGCGGACAGCTCGTGAACATTCCTCAGGTTCTGGCCACGTACTACGACAACGCCGGCAAAGTGATCTGGATCTCCGATGGCTACGTCGATCAGGCGTTGCGTCCGCAGATTGCAGTGCCGTTTGCTGTGAGCGTGAACGACGACATCGCCCCCAAGGTTCACAGCTATCGGGTGGTCGTGAACCACTACGTCATGGATCGCTCAGCCGGCTAGGACATGCAGACGATGCGCCTCAACTTCATAATTTGCGTAGTTGCCTGCTTCGCGGCCTCCGCCTTTGCTGCTGATGTCCGACTTCCAGACAAAGCAGTTGCCGGCCAGGGCATTTCGATCGCCACTTCAGGAAGCGGCGATGCGACGCTCTACGTCGTTGGGCCAGGAACGGCGATCAAGCGACAAATAAAGCTCGGCGAAGAGATTCAGCTTAAGGGAGAAGAGTTACGCAACGCAGGCTATTACCAGATCGCCATCAAAGGCGGCGACGCGGATATCAGTAAGGATCTATACCTCGCGCCCGGTGCTGCGGAGAAAGTCAACTTTCTCGCTCGACCCTCGCGTGTTCCCGTAGGGCAGCCCAAAGTAATCGCGGGCACGGCATTCGTCTTCGATCAGTATGAGAACCTTGTCGTAGCTCCCACGCCGGTGACATTCGAATTGTCGGTTCCAGGCGCCGCGCCCAAAGTGGAGCGCACAACGACGAAGAATGGCGTTGCCTATCTCCAGACCGGATCGGGAACAAAAGCAGGGCCGGGGCAATTCGTGGTGAAGGTCGGCGACAACTCCGTTCGACGCGTGGTCGAGGAGACGGCTTCCGAGCCCTGCAACCTGCACTTCAAGGTGCACAAAGAAAAAGACGGCCTGATCGCCGAAACCGATCCAGTGCGCGACTGCTCGGGTAACGCAGTTCCCGACGGCACTATCGTGACATTCATCTCTGCCGAACCTGGCAAGGGTCGCTCGACCGTTGATGCTCGCGTGAAGAAGGGAATCGCCCGGGCAGTGCTGCCCCCGGTTCCCGGAGCGACTATCTCAGTTGCCTCCGGTGTCGTTTTGGGAAATGAAGTTCGCTGGGGAGGTGGCGAATGAGACAGAACTCTGAAAACACAGTGCGTCTGCTTGTGGTTGCCGTTGCCTTCGCCCTGATACTCAGCGGCGCACTGCCCCTGATATCGAAAGTACTGGCAGCCGGTGAAACGGTTCAGGTGAGGCTCGACGCATCGCAGATCCAGCCGCGTCCGCTCGAACAGCTGACTGGGCAGTCGATCACGAAGACATATTCGAACGCCTGGAAGAACATGGAAACGGCGCTCGCTGAAAATCGTCCAGACCTGATCGATGAAAGCTTCGTCGGCTACGCGCATGACAAGCTAGTGTCTCAGGTGCAGGAGCAAAAGAAGATTGGACTCGCCACACGATACGTCGATCACGGACACCAGGTATCCGCGACGTTCTACTCGCCCGAAGGCTCAGCCGTGCAATTGCAAGATACGGCGCAACTCGAAATCCAACTGCTGGATGGCGGCAAGGTTGTGAGTTCCCAGAATGTCACGCGCAAGTACATCGCCGTCGTGACGGTAGTTGAAGACAGTTGGAAGGTCCGCATATTGGACGGCGTGCCGGCGTTCTAGCCCGTCCCATCAGCATGGTAGAGACGCAGCATGCTGCGTCTCTACTGTTTGCGATACCTAAGTTCTTTAGCTCTTTGCCCGATTACCACGCGCGGTATCCCTTGTAAGTCCGGCACTGCTCGAACTTCGTCCCATTCCTTCAACAAATTCCGAATGGCCTGCTCCTGCGTGTAACCAATTTCCATTACTAGCCACCCGCCGGGTTTTAGCACCTGAGCAGCCTGCGGAATCAGACGGCGATAAATATCGAGTCCCTCTTTGCCACCACCGAAGAGCGCCTGATGCGGCTCATGCTCACGAACTTCCACCTGTAACTTGTCGGCCTCGGACTCGCCGACGTACGGCGGATTCGACACGACCATATCGAATGTTGGCGAGCCGTCCAGGTACTTTCCCAACAAGTCGCTTTTCGAGAACTCTATTCGATTGGCAAAGTCGAGGCGCGCCGCATTGCTACGCGCAACGTTCAGCGCTTCATCCGAAATATCCACCGCTTCGATTCTTGCTTCCGGCAATTCAGATGCGAGCGCGACAGCAATACACCCTGAGCCTGTGCCAACGTCGATTACGCGCGGAGATTTCATTCCGCGCAGCCTTTCCAGCGCTGCTTCGACGGCATGTTCCGTTTCGGGCCGAGGGATCAACACCGCAGGGGTCACCAGAAGATCGATCCCCCAAAACTCCTGATGCCCTGTGATGTACTGAAGCGGCTCCCCGGCGCAGCGTCGCTGCAGCGCCTCGTCATAGCGATTCAGCTCAGTGCAGGAGAGTTCCAGTTCGGGATGAGCGTAGAGGTACGCCTTGTCGCGTCCAAGCACGTGCATCATCAACGTCTCGGCGTCGAGACGAGCGTCTCCGCGAACGTTTTTCTGCAGCCGCTCAGTACCTTCTCTGATTGCGAGATCGAGCCGCAAGGCCCTTCCCCTAAACCGCCACCGTTTCCTGCTTAAGCTTCTCGGCCTGGAAGTGCGCGACCAGTGCATCGATCAAGGGCTGGAGCTTGCCGTCCATCACTTCCGGCAACTGATGGATCGTCAGACCAATGCGATGGTCGGTGACACGGTTCTGCGGAAAGTTGTAGGTGCGAATCTTCTCGCTGCGGTCGCCGCTGCCTACCTGCGTCTTGCGCTCCTTCGCAAGCTCGGCCTGCTGCCGTTCCAATTCGACCTCGTAGAGACGGGAACGAAGAACGCGCATCGCCTTCTCCCGGTTCTTGATCTGTGACTTTTCGTCCTGACAACTCACAACCGTGTTGGTTGGAATGTGCGTGATACGAACCGCGGAGTAGGTGGTATTCACCGATTGTCCACCTGGGCCGGACGAGCAAAAAGTGTCGATGCGAATGTCCTTCGCTTCGATCTTGATGTCGACATCTTCAGCTTCAGGCAGCACGGCGACGGTTATCGCCGATGTATGAACGCGTCCCTGCTGTTCCGTCTCGGGAACACGCTGTACGCGATGGACGCCGCTCTCGTACTTGAGCTTGGAGTATGCGCCGCGGCCCTCGATCATCGCGATGACTTCTTTCAGGCCTCCAACGCCAGATTCGGAAGTCGACAGTACTTCCACTTTCCAGCGCTGCGACTCCGCATAGCGCGAGTACATACGGAACATCTCCGCGGCGAATAAAGACGATTCATCACCGCCAGTGCCGGCGCGGATCTCGAGGATTACGTTGCGCTCGTCATTCGGATCCTTGGGCAGCAACAGAACCTTAAGGTCGGCCTCGGTTTGATCCAGGCGGGTCTGCAATGTAGCCAGCTCTTCTTCAGCCATCGCCTTCAGGTCAGCGTCGTGCTCCTCAAGCAGCATCGTCTTCGTGTCGGCAATGCCGCGCTTCAGGTCTTTGTACTCACGATAACGTTCGACGATGGGCGTAAGTTCGCTGTGCGCCTTCGCTGTCTTCTGATAGCGGGACGAGTCGCTGACGATGTCGGGCGCAGCGAGCGCCTCGTTCAGTTCCTGATACTTGGTTTCGATCCGGTCAAGTCGTTCAAACATGGTGAAGTCCAATCATTCTCGCAGAGACGCAGCATGCTGCGTCTCTGCCATGCCGCGTGAAAAGTCTGTAGTTGTCAGAGAGAGTAGAGGAGCAAATAAAGTGAGCGGCGGGAGCCGCTAGGCAATCACCAGTTCGCCGCCATTTTGCTTTTCCAGTTCGAGGGCGCGATCCAGAGCGTGAATAGCACAAGCGACCTGGTCATCAGAGGGAGCCTGCGTCGTAATCCGCTGCAACCACAATCCCGGCTTTGTCAGGAGAGCGAACAGTGAATTGCGCTTCCTCGCGGCATAGCGAATCAATTCGTAGGAGATACCCGCAATGAACGGAAGGGCAGCAATGCGCAACGCGAACTTGCCCCAGAAAGTATCAATCGGAAACAGGCTGTAAACCACGATGCAGATGAGCATCACTGTCATTAGGAAACTGGTTCCGCAGCGCGGGTGCCAGGTAACAAAGCTCTGCGCTCGGGGTACGTCGACCGGTTCGCCAGTCTCGAAGGCGAAAACCGTCTTGTGCTCGGCTCCGTGATACTCGTAAACCCGATGGAAGTCTCGCGCGCGCCCGATGCCCCATACGAACAGCAGGAACAGCCCAATGCGGATGAGACCGTCGACAAGGTTGAACAACACACGATTATCTAGCGCGGGGAAGGAATGTTTAAGGCCCGTAGCAGCCAACAGAGGCAGGAATTTGTAGACAACGATGAAGAATCCGAGCGAGAGGATTATGTTTGCGGTTGCAACCCAACCGCTGATCTCAAGCTTGTCCTCAGGCTTCGCATCCTTGCCACCTGTCATCTCCTCGAGCGCAACATTGGCAGAAAACTTTAGAGCTCTGAAGCCAAGCATCATGGCATAGCCCAGTGTCACAACCCCGCGAATCACCGGCCATCCCATCCACTTCCGCTTGTCCGAGGGACGCTCCAAGACGTCGGAGTGCGACACCATCTCTCCCGACTGCTTGCGAACAGCAATCCCCCAGGCATGAGGCGTACGCATCATGACTCCCTCAAGCACAGCTTGCCCTCCAACGAGCGTGGTTTCCTCACCACTCTCGAGTGCGGGAAGAAGCTGCGTTGCCGCCAGCAAGCGGAGATATTGTTTCCAGTAAGTCATAGAGCGTAATAGGGGTAACCAAGTATGGTTACCACACTGGCCCCTCCATTGCATTATACGTTAGGCATCCAGAACTGCCGGGATTATCGTACTGAGTCTGGCCCCGAAGGTTCCCCAGGATTTCGGATCTGCCCTTTCTGATGACCAAGTTACCCGAGAAGATTCACACTGCCACCCTCGACCTCCGCCAGCTTCAGCAGGAAATTCAATCTCCTCTTCCGGCATCCGGACCGCGTCTGGCCGAGCTCGACACCGCTGCCTTGAAAGAGTTCAAAGCCGTAATCGACTACGTTCGCCAACTTCTCTGGACTTACATTCAAGCCGACGACCTGAAGCGCGGAAAGGATGTCGACGAAGAAGTTCGGAGCATGCGCCTTAAGCGCGTGACCGAGATGCTGCACACGATTCAGCAGGAAACGAAAGTCAGACAGCTCACGCCTAACTCTGCAACAGTTTCCTTTCTGAACGCCGTACAGGAAATCGCCGACGCCGCCTTCAAGAAACACAAGTCTTCCGAACAGGACGAAGAGAAAGCCAGTTAGCCGCCCATCTTTGCGTCGTGCAGTCCGAACAACCCTAACGTCCAGCAGTCCGAACACCCTAAAACTTGTCATCCTGAGCCCTGCTTTTGGGCGAAGGACCTTGCGGTTGGTGTTGCCGTTGCGGTTGGTGTTGCTGTTGCCTTTCCGCCTTCTGCTCGCACAATCCGACCATCGAGCTGGAACACAAGCCCATACTTCTTCTCCCACTCGGAGATCAAATCGCGCCACTGCGGATTCATCGAGGCCACTAACGCGTTCTTCTTTGCCCTCGTCCATCCTTTGATCTGTTTTTCGCGAGCGATTGCTGCGCGGACGTCGGCAAACTCTTCGTAGTACACCAACCGGAAGGCCCGATATTGCGCGGTGAAGTTCTTCGGATTTTCCGCGCGTCGATGTTCGAGAACGCGCGTAGTAAGAGCGTTCGTTATGCCCGTGTACAAGGCGCGCCGCGAGCTGCTATTGAGCATGTACACAAAATACCTGTAGTCATGCATTGCTGCACTCCTAAACAAAATCAACAACAACACCAAAACCAACACCAACCGCAGGGTCCTTCGCCCAAAGGCGGGGCTCAGGATGACACATTTTTGAGCGACGCGGCGAACCAATCCACACTTAATGTCCTTCGCAGTTTCCCCTGCTACCATCGCTTCCATGCTGCGCTTTGCCCAGCTCTGCGAAGCGGTGGCCAAGACCACAAAGAAGCTGGAAAAACGCAAGCTGGTCGCCGAATACTTCCGCGCACAGCCTGAGCAGACTGCCTCCCAAGCGGCGATCTTTCTCTCCGGTGACATCTATCCCGCGTTCTCAGAACAAACTCTGAACGTTGGAGGATCGACGGTCTGGCGAGCAGTGCAGCAACTCACCGGGCGCTCCGACGAGGAGATGTCGCAAGCCTATCGCCGCCACGGCGACGTTGGAGCCGCCGCGTACGAGCTTTGGCCACCAGAGTTCACGGGATCTGTCCTCACGCTTCCCGATTTGGCAAAGCTCTTCGATGACATCGCCACCGCGCGCGGTCCCACGGCAAAGTTGGAGCAGGTGAGCGCCTTACTGCGGCAATGCTCTGCGCTGGAAGCGAAGTACGCCATCAAGATGATGGTCGGCGACCTGCGCATTGGCATGCGCGAGAGCCTGGTAGAAGAAGCGCTTGCCGCTGCGTACGACAAGTCTGAGTTAGCCGTGCGCGGCGCAAACATGCTGCTCGGAGACATCGGCGAAACACTACGCCTCGCCGCGGAAGACCGTCTCGGAGAAGCGCGGATGCGGCTCTTCCATCCGCTCGGCTTCATGTTGGCTGCCGAGGTGAAGTCGAGCGAAGAAGCCACGTCTTACTTCACGGACGCGCAGATTGAGGATAAGTACGACGGCATTAGGGCCCAGGTCCACTGCGGTGAAGGACGCGTAAGCATTTTCTCCCGCACGCAAGACGAGATCAGCGAATCGTTTCCTGAACTGATTCCACTGTTCCAAAACAGTCCAGAGGCGCTGGTGCTCGATGGCGAGATTCTCGCCTGGGGACTGGGAGCAGCAAATGCTGGCGGTAGCGCTTTGCCGTTCTCAGCGTTGCAGAGGCGCCTGGGGCGAAAGCGAGTCGGTGACAAGCTGATGCGCGAGGTCCCTGTAGTCTATGTAGCCTTCGACGTTCTCTTCGCGAACAACGAACTTACGATTGATCGTCCCTTGCGCGAACGCTCAGAGATGCTTACCAGGATCGCGCAACAACTGGTAGAGACGCCGCATGCTGCGTCTTCTGTAAGCGGCGCGATGCAATCAAGTCTCTTCGAGGCAGACGAAACAACGGCCACCTTCCCCCGCCTCATCCGCGCACCGATATGTGAAGCGCACACGGCTGACGACATCGATCGAATCTTCATGGAAGCCCGGGCCCGTGGCAACGAAGGCCTCATGATCAAGAACCGCGAGACCCTATACAGCCCGGGCCGCCGCGGCCATGCCTGGCTCAAGATGAAGCGGGAACTCGCAACACTAGACTGCGTAGTAACCGGCGTTGAGTTCGGAAATGGGAAGCGCGCCGGAGTGCTGAGCGACTATACCTTCGCCGTGCGCGGAGAAAACGGAGAACTGATGAACGTAGGCAAGGCTTATTCTGGCTTAACCGACTCCGAAATCGCTGAGATGACACAATGGTTCAAAGCGCACACGCTAACCGACTTCGGCCACTCGCGACTGGTTGAACCAAAAATTGTGCTGGAAGTAGCCTTCAACAACATCATGCGCTCCGACCGCCATGAGAGCGGGTTTGCCCTGCGCTTTCCCCGCATAGTCCGCCTACGGCCAGACAAGCCGCCCGATGAAGCCGATACTGTGAAGCGGGTAGAAGAAATTTATTTGAGCCAGCACCGGGCGGAGTGAATGTTCTCTAAACGAGGACGCCGCGCGCCCTCGCGCGGGTTTCGAATGTTGCCCCGACGATCGGCCAATGATCCGCGAAAATGCAAGGGCCGAAAGCGCCCGAATGCACAAAGTTGAGTCGAGCCCGGAGGGGCTGGGAGCTAAATTCCCCTTTTGATACTGTCATCCCTCGCGCCGCAGCGACATCGTCTTCGCCCCGAAGAATTGGTTTTGCGTCGCGGGGGATCTGCTGTTGTTCGCGATCCCAAGAACAGCAGATCCCCCAGGCCGCCTCTAGCTTGCTGCCACTGTAGGGAACCTTGCTGCAGCCTGAGGGATGACAGTATCTGAGAGTAATTCGCCCAGTGAGAACACAAATCAAAAAGCCTCCGAAAACCGGAGGCTTCGAAAACCAAGAGCCAGCAGGCACCTACGCTTTTTGCACTTTCCCACTCTTCAAGCAGCTTGCGCAGACGCGCAAGCGCCGGTGCGATCCTTGAACGATGGCGCGAACCGAACGCAGGTTTACGTTCCAACGCCGCTTGGTCACGTTATGGGCGTGGCTGATATTGTTTCCAAATTGCGGCCCTTTGCCGCAGACTTCGCATACGCGTGCCATCTTACAAACTCCAGATTCAGCAGACTTTAGCCGAGTCGAGGCCGAAAGTCTCAGGATTTCTTCAGGAAGCCGGCTCCGCCGAAGGCGGACAACGCTCTAGAAGGGTTTGGACGAGGTGTCCAATGCTTGATTGTAAAGGAACGCCCCAGAATTACGCAATTCGGAGACCGCAACCCACGCCGAGATGCGGAGCGCCCGGGCGCCCCTCGCCCGGCGAACGAGGATCTCAAATCTCCCTGCGACGGGCTTCGAAGGACCAATTCCCCGAGACGAGGGCCTTGGGCATCCAGAGATTTCAGGGCGCGATGCACGTGCCGCGTCTCGCGGCACGAGGTCACTGAATCATCAAGAAACTCTGAAATGGGTCTATCCAATAGGCTCGCACCCGGCGGCTTCCGCCGCCGGTACTGCGCTCCCCGCTGAACACTATGAAATACTTAGTCCGCCCAGATGAGCACCGCAACTCCCTACGACCTCGCCGAACTCAACGCTGCGTTGCAAAGCTCACTCTTCTCCGGTCGGCTCCACCACATTCCCGAAACGGGATCGACGAACACGCTCGCAATGCAGGCCGCTACCGCCGGAGTCGGGGAAGGCACGGTTATCTTCGCCGATCAACAAACCGCTGGACGCGGACGCAATGGGCACGACTGGCACTCCGAACCTCGCACAGCGATCCTCGCATCTGTTGTGCTGCGTCCCAAGATTCTCCCGGCGCAATCGCTTTGGCTGTCTCTTATGGCCGGCGTAGCCGTGCACGAGGCCATCCTGCGCACCTGCGGGATCTCCTGCGACCTGCGCTGGCCGAACGATCTGCTGATTGAACGCAAGAAGGTCTGCGGCATCCTCACGGAGATCTCCGCCGACGCCGAGCAGCTCCGCTTTGCCGTGATTGGAATTGGGATCAACGTGAATCAACCATCGTTCCCCGCCGACATCGACGCACTTGCAACATCGCTACAAATCGAAACCGGCAAACAGTGGTCGCGGACCGAGGTGTTGGTTGCATTGCTCAAATCGCTTGGAGCGCAATATCAGACTGCCCTTGCTGCTGGCGGGGAGGAGTCGCTGCTGAGGCGGGTGGAGTCCATCTCCAGCTATGTGCGCGGCAAACGCGTTCACGTGGACGAAGGCGGCGGATACGACGGAGTAACCGACGGCCTCGACGCACGCGGATTCCTCCGCGTTCGCACCGCAGAGAGCATGCGGACAGTATTGTCGGGGGGAGTGAGGGAAAATCGGGTGATCGGGCGATCGGGTGATCGGGTGAAGTAAGCTTGGTTCTCTGCGCACCTTGGGACTACATAGGCTTGGTTTGTTTCTTTACTGTCATCCCGGAACTCTTTCCGGAACTCTTTACTGTCATCCCGAAACGAAGTGAGGGATCTGCTGTTTGCTGCAACGCCAAAACAGCAGATTCCTCGCGCCAAAAGCAGGCGTTTCGGAATGACAGTAAGTAGGGGACGGTTTCTTACTTCACCCGATCACCCGATGGCCCGATCACCCGATCACCCGATTCTTCTGATAGCGTATTCCCATGCTCCTAGTCCTCGACGTCGGCAATACCAACACGGTCCTGGGGCTCTATCGTCCGAGCCAGGAGCAAGCGGGTGTGCCTCCGCGCTTTGATCAGATGGTGGCGAACTGGCGCGTGGGAACGATCCGCACGAATACCGCCGACGAATACGGCGTTCTCTTCCGCAACCTGTTTGCCATGCAGAAGATCGATGCGGCCGACGTGAAGGCCGTAGTCATTTCGTCGGTCGTGCCGCCGCTCGATTCCACGCTGCGCGAAGTGAGCGAGCGCTACTTCCAGACAAAGCCGCTGTTCATCGAGCCTGGTGTCAAGACCGGCATGCCGGTGCTGGTCGATAATCCGGCAGAGGTCGGAGCCGATCGGATCGTGAACGGCGTAGCTGCCTTCGAGCGCTACGGCGGGCCGTGCATCGTCGTCGACTTCGGAACCGCTACAACCTTTGACGTAATCTCCGAACGCGGCGAATATATGGGCGGCGTAATCGCTCCCGGAGTGGGAGTCTCGGCGGAAGCATTGTTCCAGCGCACCGCCCGGCTTCCCAAAGTGGATATCCGCAGGCCCGCTCGCGTAATAGGCACCAACACCGTCGCCCACATTCAGTCGGGATTGTTTTACGGCTACATCGGGCTGACCGATGGCCTAATCGAACGCATCATCGAAGAGATCGGCGGCGGCAAACCTAAGATCGTTTCCACCGGCGGCCTGGCAACACTCATCGCTTCAGGCTCGCGCTATATCGGAATCGTCGACGAAATGCTCACGCTCGACGGCATGCGCATCATCTACGAGCGCAACACCGGAGCAAGGCAGACGAAGAAGGCGCAGGGTGCCGAGAAGCGAGCCATGTGAGGCCTTCTTCCGTTGTCATTCCGAAGCGAAGCGAGGAATCCCTACCGCACCCATGCATTCTCGTGAAAGTAGGGATTCCTCGTTTCGCTTCGGAATGACAATCGGTAACGTGGTCAAATAGCTGCTTGCACAACTACTTCAACTACTTCACAGAAATCGAAGAACACTTCCAGCGCCGGCGAGGCACCCTTCTGCTTCTTTCAACTCTCGACTGGGCCCTGATCGAAACCTGGAAGGAAGCGGGGATTCCGCTTGAAGCGGTGCTTCGCGGCATCGATACTGCATTCGACCATTACGACCGCAAGCCCAGCAAGACTCGCAAGGTGAATAGTCTGGCCTTTTGCTCACAGGAGGTGCTCGCCGCTGCCGAGGAGATGAAAGAAGCTGCTGTCGGAAGTAAACGTGAGAAGGAAGGAGGCGACAGCGGGCTTTCTGCCGAAGAAGTATGCGGCTATCTGACAAAGAATGCGGCGCTGTTTCGTGTCGCCAAATTGGAAGGGATCGCCGGACAAGTGGCGCGCGAGGCCGCAGATTCTCTGCTGAACATCTCCGATGATCTAAAAACGAACGCCTCTCGGCGCCTGCATCTGGAAGATGTTGAGCGCCGGTTAACTGTGTTGGAGGAAAAACTCCAGGCAGCGTTGCTCACATCGACTCCTGAAAAGGAACTGCTTGCCATTCGCAGCGACGCCGACCGGCAAATGGCCGCATATCGGGGAAAGATGAACGCCGCGCAGATCGATCAATTGCACAAGCAGTTCCTGCACAAGCGCTTGCTCGAGCGATATTCGCTTCCTCGCCTCAGCCTGTTCTACATGTGACGCGCGTGGAACTCACCATCGAAAAATTGATTTATGGCGGTGATGGCCTGGCCCGACTTGCGGAAGGCGAGTCGCGTGCGAAGGCGATCTTCGTCCCGTACGTGCTGCCAGGAGAGAAGGTTGAGGCGGAGATTGCAGAGGAGCGTCCCGGATTTGCGCGGGCGCAACTGAAGCAGATTCTGCAGCAGTCGCCGTTGCGCACGACTCCGCCCTGCCCTTACTTCGGCGAGTGTGGCGGCTGCCATTACCAGCACATCAACTACGAAGAACAACTTCGTCTGAAGTCAGAGATCCTGCGCGAAACTCTGCGCCGCACTGCGAAGCTGGAGTTGACGCTTGAGATTCAGACTCATCCGTCCCCACCGCTTCATTACCGCAATCGCACCAGATTTCATCTGCGCAGCCAACCGGGTTTTGCCATCGGGTACTTCCGGCCCGGCTCGCACCAGTTGCTGCCTGTACGCGAATGTCCGATCAGCTCAACGCTCATCAATCGCGCGTTGACAACAATTTGGACTCTCGGCAGCGAAGCACCGGCCGAGATCGCCGAAATCGAACTGTTCGCCAACGCGGAGGACGATGGCTTGATGGTCGAGCTCTACTTGCGTCCGGGCGGTGCCGATCGCAATGCCCTGCTTAAGTTTGCGGGCGCGTTTGCCGCGGCCTTGCCAGAGATTCACGGTGTCGTCAGTTTTGCACGAGCCGAGTCGCGTTCCCGCACGCCGGCGCCGCCCCGGCGCGATGTTCTCTACGGAGAGCCATCGATGAAGTACGAGGCCGCAGGCGAAAGCTATCGGGTAAGCGCTGGAGCATTCTTCCAGACGAACCGATTTCTTGTAGAGCAGATGATTCAATTAGTAGTCGGCGAACGCCGGGCCAAGGTGGCTCTGGATCTCTATTCAGGCGTAGGACTTTTTGCTGTTCCGCTTGCTCGGCGCTTCGAGCGAGTAATCGCAGTCGAGTCATCGCCGTCGTCGGTCGACGATTTACGCGCAAATGCACCCGCAAACGTGAGAGTCTCATCGCAGAGCGTTGAGGCGTATCTCACCAGTGTGGCCGGCACGCTAAAGCCAGACTTGATCGTCGTGGATCCTCCGAGAGCTGGCATGGGGCAAACGATCGCCACGCAGATCGGCAAGCTCAGTCCGCGCGAGATTGTGTATGTCTCCTGTGATCCTGCGACGCTGGCGCGTGACCTGAGGCAGCTCACTTCTGGTGGATGGCAAATCACGGAGATGCACCTGATCGATCTCTTTCCCCAGACGTTTCACATTGAAAGCTGTACGGTATTGCGACGAGGTTAGTTGGGGAACCGATGTGGATAGGGCATCAGACCCGAAAGGGGTCGAAAGAAGCAGAGCCCAGTGGCGTAAGCCCTGGGAAGACGCCGACAAGGAGATGTGAGCCCTGAAAGGGCAACATTCATTCGCGGAGCTGTGGCAATCAGAATCTAGCACCAACATGAATCACCATTCCTCCGGGACTCAAAATTCAAAGAAATATTGTTGGACGCTAACCCTGGGCTTACGCCACAGGTTTCCTCCTATTCCGGCCCTTCGGGCCTGGTGCTCGTAAAAAGCACACTCAATCCCCAAAGACCCGAATCAGGAGATTCCGTGCAAGCAGCTCATTCAGCTTGTCCGTCCCAAAACGCGACTTCATCTCTGCCGCAGGAAACTCACAATGCTCAACTCCATTGCCAACTAAGCGGTAAACGTACGCGACCTTCGCGTTCACCTCAGACTGCTTCACATCGCGCACGTACCCTACGGGCGAAAATTCCGCGATAAAAGCGAAAGACGCTGTCTTCTCCTCCGAAACGGCTTGCGTCACTGTGCTCTCAAACTGATCGGGAAGCACGGAGCAGTTCTGACCCTCACAACGCTCAAATGCCACGAGGTGGTTGAGTTGATTGATAAACTCCTCGCGCTCCCTGTCCGACGGTAAAGGATAAACAGGAATATCGGATTCCTTCGAAGGGTCATACAGCGACAGAACCAACGGGTGAGTGGGGGCAAACTCCGTCGTGTTGTGCTCATACACAACCCTACCGCTCACGCTGGTGACAAACCGCCCGTAGCGCGTGTCCTTGAGCTTGAGTTCGCTGTCCAGCCCCTGCATGCATTCCAAGTGGGGATTGATATGGGTCCCAACAAGAATGAATAGACCAACGCGATGCACGGAAACCGCCGAGCCCATGCAAGGAGTCTGAAACATGCCCGCTTGACCATCTTTGAAGAGTTCGTTCTGGAACCAACGCTTGGGGCCCCTTGCGAACCGGGCAACATGCAACGGAGCTTTGAGGAGATCGGAGCCTTCAACGCGCTCGTAGTAGGCGATGACGAACTCCATCGAGCTGTTCAGCACAGCATAGCTTGTGATTGCAGTGCGCAGATCGAGTAGCGAGTTCCTCGCCATCCGCTCGGGAATGCACGCGGCAGTGAACACATCGGCCAGAGTAGCGGACTGATCGAGAACCAGGTTCGCGCACTCAGTGTCCTTCTGCGCAAAGGCTGCGTTTGCCAGTAGTACCAGGATTGCAAAGGCCATGCGCATATACGCTCGCAAGCATACTCCGGAAATTTGACGTTTGTATGACTAGCAAACGCAGCAATTGGAGTAAACTCTCCCCTCCGTGGCCGCTGCTCCGTCGATTGCTCCCGCGCCGCCCGCACCCGCTCCTGCGCCAACCGCCGCTTCGGCGCTCGTCTCTTCGCGCTATCCAATGCTGTGGGCAGCTACGGCGTTCGCTGCTGGACTGCTGTGGGCTGGCTTCGCTACTGGTCCGACGTACTGGATTCCGCCAAACTGGCCGATTTTTGCAGCAATTCTGCTGCTCACACTGTCTGCTGTCTCGGCTAAACCTCGCCCACGAGCCGCATCGCCGATTGCTTTGATCGCAATTGCGATGCTCGGAATTGCGGAGGGCGGTCTCGGCAAGCCGTTGCAGACTGCTCTGTTGCCACCAGAACTTGACAACGCGCAAGTTGAGGTCACAGGATTCGTGACTCGCGCTGCACTTCCGGTACTCGAGACCGACGCCTCCAGTTTCGATTCGGAACAGGCTCCAACGGAAAGCTACCAGCAGATTGATCTGCAAGCTGAGACGATTGGCAAACTCGACCAGGAAACAGGCACGCCGAGCACTCTCACCTCTAGGTTAGGAATCAGGATCGGTATCTATGGATCGGCAGAAACCGCCGCAATATTTGCTGGACACGCAGCGCGCGAGTTTCATTATGGCGAGCGACTTCGGATTCGCGGACGAATACGGACGCCACAAATCTATGGCGACCCAGGCGGGTTCGACCGGCGGGCCTATCTGCTGAACAACGGAATCGTCGCTACATTCAGCGCGAAGTCGGCGGATGTGGAAGTACTGCCGGGGCGTGGTGGAACGCGATGGGGAGCTCTTCGTGCGGCTGCGCGGCGCAGCCTCCTGCAGCAGATGCTTGGGTTGAGAACTCCGGACGGGCAAGGCTGGCGCGTGTTCTCGATCAGCTCACCCGACGTAGCGCTGCTGGCGGCGATGATCCTGGGCGAACGCTCGTTGCTTGAGCAGAATGTGAAGCTTGATTTTCAGCGCACAGGTTCCTATCACCTGCTGGTTGTCTCCGGAATGGGAATAGCAATCTTTGCTTTTTCTGTCTTCTGGCTCGCGCGGCTGCAGCGACTTTCCGATACGGCGGCAACGATTGCGAGCGTCGTCTTTGTCGGCTTGTACGCTTCAGTGACTGACTTAGGCGCTCCGGTCCAGCGGGCGGCGTTTACGTGCGTGGTTTACATGCTGGCGCGGCTGCTGTATCGCGAGCGAAATTCGCTCAATGCCCTGGGAGTTGCCGCACTTGTGGCGCTGGTGATCGATCCTAAGGCGCTGTTCGATGCGGGATTTCAGATGACCTTCCTGGCAGTCCTAACGATCGCGGGAATCGCCGTTCCCATTATGGACCGTACAACAGCCTTCTATCGAAAGACTTTGCGCCACCTGGACTCCACAAGCTACGACCTGCATCTGCTCCCGAAACAGGCGCAGTTTCGCGTAGAGCTGCGCATGATCCTCGCTCGAATGGAACTCTTGCTGCCACGACGGGTAGCGCGATTCCTTGCGCTTGGCGGACTAAAACTCGCGGTGAGAACGGCTGATCTGATACTGATCTCTGCCCTGATGCAGGCCGTTCTCGCCCTGCCGATGGCTGTTTATTTTCATCGCGCCACTACTCTGGCGTTGCCGGCGAACCTCGCGGCCGTTCCCGTAATGAGCTTCCTGCTTCCAGTGGCGATTGGAACCACGCTGCTTAGCTACGCTGGAGCGTGGCTAGTGTTCATACCGCGCTGCGTGACAGCACTTCTACTGCATTTAATGAGCGCGGGAGTCGCTACATTTGCCCGTTTTCGTGGCGCAGATTTGCGCGTACCGGATCCTGCAGCTTGGGTTATCGCGCTTGCCTTGGCAGCAATCGCTGCGTGTTTGTTCAGCGCGAAGCGAAGATTTCACTGCATCTTAGGTGCAATTCTCTTGTTAGTGATCGCGGATGTCGCGCTGGTAATCGTCCGGCGTCCTGACACGGTTGCCGGAAAACTGGAGATTACCGTCATCGATGTGGCTCAGGGCGATTCTATTTTGGTAGTTACCCCGGCCGGCAAGACGCTGCTGATCGATGCCGGTGGCGCACTAGGAACCAGTAGGTCGGGTTTCGACGTTGGCGAAGAAGTGGTATCGAACTATCTTTGGGCGCGCGGATTGTCGCATCTCGACTCCGTAGCGCTCACCCATGCGCACGGAGACCATGTTGGAGGGCTGCCAACGGTCCTCAAAAACTTTCATCCAGCGGAGTTATGGGTTGCTCCAAGCCCTCCGGCGCGGGCTTATAGCGACCTTATCGCCCACGCTAAGGAGCTGCGCATCGCAGTCTTACAGCGCGTAGCGGGCGACAAATTCGACTTCGGAGGCGCACATTTCGAAGTTCTTGCGCCATCTTCAGACGCTTATCTGGCGCCAAAGCGCATCAACGACGCGTCTATGGTGCTTAAAATCACGTTCGGAAACGCCTCAGCGCTGCTGGAAGGCGACGCGGAGAGGCGCGAAGAGAACCTTATTTCGCCTCAAATTGGCGCTATAAACGTGCTTAAAGTGGCCCATCATGGCAGCTCTTCGTCCTCAATTCCCGCTCTAATTGACGCTATTCGGCCTCAATTTGCGCTTATTTCCGTGGGAAAGTTCAACCGCTATGGTCATCCGCGCGCGGAAGTTTTGACCAGGCTGGCAGACTCCGGTGCGTGTACTTTTCGCACCGACTACGAAGGAGCGGTGAGCTTATATCTCGACGCCAGCGGAGTGACGTCGGCGCGATGGGGAAGCCGCCGGCTCGCTATGGAGTTTCCGCCTCGCTGGATTCCTCCTCAGCAGACTGGTCATTGCGCTGCGATTCAATGATCTCTCGCGCTTCGTCGGCGTCCGACGGACGAACGCGTAGCATGACTCCGCCAACGCCAGGAAGAACGTCCTGCGGAGCGTCGCGATTCGTCAACAGGCTTTCGATTCCGTTTGATTCGAGCAATCCCTGAACTACCAATGCTTCGGCTTCGTCGCTGGTGTCGAGCACCGTTACCAATTCTTTTTCTTCATGGATCGGCGTTGGTTCAAAGCTCGGATTGGTAGCCATCATTCCTCCACTTTTGCGCAACAAAGCGCGAGTTCACGCATTACTCGACGCCACAGTGCAGCGACTTGGATGCACTGAAGTACCCAACAGTGTACTGCGTCACGTTGAGTCTCGGCGAAACCGATGTATTATGCGGCAATGCGTCCAGCTCAAGGGCAATTCGGCTGGTTTGGAATTTCTGCGCAACGCATCCCTATCGTCAGTCCATCCAATTCATTAATGCTCCTGCAAGGAGAGTTGGGCCAAGTAGACTCCGTGGATTCGGGGCCTTCGGCGAGCACAGATTGTGCCGTTGAGGTGAGGGAACTTGCCCGTGCAGGTTTCAGGAGATACTGCGGATGAGTCAAACGGGCCAGAATAAGGAACCACAGAAACGCAGCCAGGTTGAAATAGAACAGGAAGAAGAGAACCGCAAGATTCGCCGGCTGCAATTGATGATGAACATGGTGATGTCAGTCCTCGCTCAGGATGAAGACCTCACACTGGAGCAGGCGTCGGAGATGATCGCCAACGCCAAGACGGCGGCTCTCGCGATGTTCCCCGACAAGGAACTTGCCTACGATCTGATCTACCGTCCCCGTTTTCAGCGGTTGTTGAACGAGAGATTCAGACTGCAATAGTGCTCTGAAGAATGTTGTTTCGGTTCGGCCACGGCTGGTGCTGGTCGGGGGCCGGCACCACGTAATCCAGGCCTGCATAGATGTGTACTCTAGAGTTATCAAGCCAACGTCGCTGATGTCTTGTTTTTTCTACGGGACAAATGCTCGAAAAACAGGCTTTTGTCCCAACCGCTACATTCCATCTAATTCGCTGATTACAAACTGCTTATTTTAACTGATCGAGTTTGTCCCACTGTCCCAAACCCTATACCCGCGGGACAGTGGGACAGAGGCTCAAAACATTGTCAGAATCTTAAACATCAAGAGCTGGCTCAAGACACATTAAGGCCAGGCGGGAAATGCCCGAGAATCACGTCGTGCTTGGCCGCATTTGGGTAAGCCGAAACGTCGTCGTTCCCCAAAAGGCACGAGCCTGCATCTGGACCGGGATGCGACGATCGTCTTCCGAATACCACATCCAGATTTTTCCTTTTCCCTTTTGCGGACCATTTAGAGCTTCCCCCGAGACGCGAATCGTGTCGAACTTTCCTGCCGGCGTTTTCACCGACTCGCGGGCTTCGACTGTGACTTCGATGTCGGTGGTCTTTCCGCCGTCGCTGCTGGGGAAGGTGAACTTCGAGCCCGGCTGCAACGGCTGCGATCCTACGTAGTACAACGCCGCGAGAGTATTTGTGGCGCAACTCCCATTGTCATTCTCTTCGTGCTTCAGGTTTTTCGCGCGAATGTTCTGCTCGTCAACAATCGCCTTCTTGCGGCCGTAGTCGTACCGAACTTTGGTCTCGACTCGGCGGAAACCCTCTTCTGTGTGCTTGGTGAGAGACAGCACGCAGTTGGTCGGCGGATGGTAAAAAGTTTCGAGCCGATCATGAACGTGATAAAGCAACGCCACCGCTCCAGTGGCATCAGCGTCGACGACGATATGATGCTCGCCGTTCACATTGTCCAGCCGCACCGTCGCCCTGCCGGCGGTGACCAGGCGCCAGTCAACGCTGTAAGTAAATATCTGACCTTCAGGAAAGCGGTAATTTGGGATCGGCGGATTGATCTTTGAGCCGGAAACGAACGCGTCAGATTTTCCGGTCGCAGGAGCGGGACCAGAGTGCTGATTTGGGACACCGGTCGGCGGTTGAGAGGGTGCAGCCGGTGTGGGATGGGTCGCTTGAAATCCGGTGGCGATGATCGTTGCAAGCGCTATCGGTACAATCGCGCCGATCCTCCGGAAATGCGCAGTACGGTCTCTATCGATCAGTGTTTTTGCCCTGCCTTTTACTAGGCCCCCGCGCTTCCAGATCGGATCATTTTCACTGTAATCGCCAGCATCATCAAAACGGCGCCGATTAAGGCATTGTACTCGCGATGCTTCAGATAGAGCGTGGATGAGAAGTTGGAAATCAGGCTCTCGCCGGACCAGCGCGGCGCCAGCCGGGGCACACGTCGAGCGTAGAGTTCAAAATCGGGAAAGCGCGACCGCAGAAATGCTTCTTCGCTGCGGATCACCGGCACATAGATCGCGGTGAACATCGCTACCAGCAAAAACCATATCCAAAGACTCCCGGCAGCCAGCGCGAAGCCAATTCCTATAAGGATTGAGCCGAGATACAGCGGATTTCGCGTGTAGCTGTAAGGACCGGAGGTCGCCAGCTCCTCGTTCTTTTTCAGTTGTCCGGAGGCAATGGCTCGAATGGCAAGGCCGGCGACCACGACGATTGAGCCCGCGACGATGGCTCCAGGCGATGGCCGTGCCAGCCAGAGATAAATCACAGCGAACACGAATCCCAGCGGCACGCGAATGCGCCGCGCAATTCGGGACCATCCGCTCGGCACAGTGGTTGTTACAGTGCCGGCGCTCACGCGGGAACTCCCAGTAACGCCAGAGCCACCTCGGTGACTTGCTCGACGGTTATGGTCAAAAGGCCTGGCTCGGGCTGGCGACGGCGACTGTGATCGCGCTTGCTCTCCGGGCTCCGAAGCACTACATAGCGTCCTGCATAAGGACCATTTCGGGCCGGGTCCGTCGGGCCAAAGATAGCAACTGCCGGCGTTCCCAACGCATTCGCAAGATGCGAGGGCCCAGTATCTCCACCGACGAACAATGCAGCCCGACGACAGATCGCGATCAGTTGCAGAAGGGAACACTCCACAACCTGCGCCGATTTTTCATTGCCCTGGACTACCTCGTAAGCAAGGTTTTTCTCGCCCGGTCCGGCATTCACAAGGACTTTGATACCGTGTTCTCCCAGGGTGCGTACCAATGCGCCATACCGCTCCGCCGGCCAACACTTCGCCCCCCACCCAGCGCCGGGATTGACGATCGCGAATGAGCCAGAACTTGCGCCGGTTAGCTCGTCGGCCCAGTGCTCAGCCTCTGGGGAGACTGGAAACGGCGGCTGGATGGGGTCGAGGCTTCTTCCGACGGCAGCAGAGACAATCTCCGCCGCCTGATCGACGACGTGTCGTCCGGGTGTGCGTGCCTTCACGTTGTACCACCACCGCGCAGGCAACTCGCGCGGATGCATTGCTCCGGCTCGTACCCTTGCGCCACTCACTTTCGTGAGCAACGCCGAGCGAATCGCTCCCTGCAGGTCAATGACGTGATCGTAGTTCAGGTCACGCAATCGCGAGCGCAATGCGCGCATCTCTTCGCGCGTTATTGAAGAAAACGGATGCTGGCGCCACCGTCGCATGTGGACTTGATGGACGAAGTGGACGAGCGGCTGTTCGGGAGAAATCGAGGCGCTCGTGTCGGAGATTGCTCTGGAGGTCAGCAGCGGCGACCAGCGTTCTTCGATCGCCCAGTCAATGCGGCTATCGGGAAACTGCGCACGCAATCCCGCCACGGCGGGCATGGCATGGATGATGTCGCCCATGGCGCTGAGACGAACGATCAATATGCGCATCGCTACTTTGACCGGAATTGCACCCTAGATTTTCTCACGTGCGGTCGGCTCCGACCGTTGCGGAAGGGTGTTCTGACTTACCCCCTTGTGAAGGGGCATCGACTTTCAAAACCAGACACGGATCACACAGATGTAACGGATTGCACGGATAGTGAAAGTGCAAGTACGAATAAATCCCTTCGTTAATCCGTGATATCCGTAGAATCCGTGAGATCCGTGTCGTGTTTTTGAAAGTCGCAGCCTATCTTAGTGCGAACTTTGCCGCCTATATACTGCAAGCAATGCCGATCAGCTCACGTTTTCTGCGACTCGCCCTCATCTTTTTCATTTCTTGCCGCTTTACCTGGAGCCAAAATCCTTCTGATTCGAAGGTCAAGGCAGAAGCGGTTCGCGCTCATGAAATGTTTCTTGCCAGCGACGCTATGCGCGGACGCGGCAGCGCTACTCCTGATGAATGGATAACGGCGACCTACGTTGCTTCGGAATTCCAGAAGTACGGCTTGAAGCCCGGACTGCCGGACGGAACCTACATCCAACGCGCTGAGCTCGTTCAACCGGTTGTCGAAGGTCCCGCCAAAATCACGGCTCCGCAGAGTTCGAATCTTGCACCATTCGAAGAAGGCAAAGACTTCAGCTTGATCCGAACCAGCGGCGAGAGCTTTTCGGGACCGCTGCAGGTGGTCAACTCAGAAAATGCTGGCACGATTCAAATCCAACCCGGAGCCGTTCTTTTGCTCAGCAGCGACCTCGGCGCACAAGCGGGCACCGTGGGCAGGCGCGCTTATGGAGCTGGAGCGAAAGCGATCCTCCGCGAAGACCCCTCGTTGACAGCCGAGACACTTGCCAGGAGCCTGGACGAACGCAGCGCGATCGAACCTCATCTTCCCGAGACCGGACGGTCCTTAGGCAGAAGCTTTACGCTTCTCGCGGTCACCAAGGATGTAAGCGAGCGCCTCGCAAAACTCGCGCCCAATACTGTGGTCTCCTTCGACATCCACACCAAGGACACGCCGCGTTCCACCTACAACGCCGTTGCAGTGCTGTCTGGCAAAGATGCCAGCGCCAACGCCAAGACGATTCTGCTGTCAGCCCATCTCGACCATCTCGGAATCGGAAGGCCGGTAAACGGCGATTCAATCTATAACGGAGCGAACGACGACGCCTCCGGCACGATTGCTGTCCTTGAACTCGCGCGCGCACTCGCAGTTGGTCCCAAGCCGCAGCGAACGATCTACTTTGTTTGCTACGGAAGTGAAGAACTCGGAGGTCTGGGTTCGACCTACTTCCGCGACCACACGCCAGTTCCCCTCGACCGCATCGCAGCGAACATTGAATTCGAGATGATCGGCAACCAGGATCCCAAAATGCCAAAAGGGAAATTGCTCCTCACTGGCTGGGACCGCTCAAATCTTGGTCCCACTCTGGTCCAGCATGGAGCACTGCTAGGCGATGATCCTTACCCGGAGCAACATTTCTTTGAGCGCTCGGACAATTACTCTTTGGCGCTCAAGGGAGTGGTAGCTCACACGGTAGGAGGCTGGGGCACACCACCGACCTACCACAAGCCCGACGACGACATCGCTCATCTCGATTTCGATTTCATGACGCAGGCGATCCAGTCGTTCGTCGAGCCCGTGCGCTGGCTCGCCAACTCGGACTTTGTTCCGGAGTGGCTGCCGGGAAAAAAACCGGAAGCGACCCACTAAGAAAGCGATGCTCTGTATTCCAGCCGACTAAACGGCGCTTCTCCGGCGAAGGTTTATTGGTCCACTCAAGCGTGTCATCTTAAGCGTGTCATCCTGAGCCCCTCCTTTGGGTGAAGGACCTTGCGGTTGCTGTTGCCTGTGGTGTTGCTGTTGGTTTTGCCATTGTTCTTGCTCCTTGCCTAAGAGCAAGTCATGCACGACTACAAATATTTCGTATACATGCTCAACAGCAGCTCGCGCCGTGCCTTATACACCGACATCACAAACGCTCTTACCACTCGCGTACTTGAGCATCGACGCGCGGAAAATCCCAAGAGCTTCACGGCTCAATATAGTGCTTTCCGGCTGGCGTATTACGAAGAGTTTGCTGATGTTCGTGCGGCGATCGCCCATGAGAACCAGATTAAAGGGTCGACGCGAGCAAAGAAGAACGCGCTTGTAGCCTCGATGAATCCCCAATGGCGTGACTTAGTCTTGGAATGGGAGAAGAAGTATGGACTGGTATTTCAGCTTGATGGGCGAATCGTGAAGGCCGAAGCCGAAAGGCAACACCAACATCAACCGCAAGGTCCTTCGCCCAAGAGCAGGGCTCAGGATGACACGTCTTAGTTTGCGTGCGGTGTAAAAATGATTTTAGGGTCTAGCTGTGCAAGTAGCGGCCACCACTTCCTCGTCCATATCTTTACACTAGACTCGCCTGCTTTACGCTTCATCGTTGGAAGGCTGAGGAATCGATGAGAGTACACTCTCACTTCGGCTACAGTGCTGCGGGAGAAACGCATGCTACTCGGAAGACTCCGCTGTCTTTTCGGAACTGAATACTCGCAAGGTTCGACTTTGTCGCGACTCTGTGTCGCGGTGCTGTGTGCGAGCCTGCTTGGGGTGCAAACAACGACTGCGCCGTCGGGACCGCCGGTGACTCGCAAGGTTCCGGTCACTACGGAGTATCACGGGACGAAGGTCACAGAATATTACCGTTGGCTTGAGAACGGGCAAAGTCTCGAAGTAAAGCGGTGGGTCGCGCTGCAGAATCAGTACACGCGCAATTATCTCGATCATCTTCCGGCGCGGAGCGCGATTAAACGCGAGATCGAAGAGTTCTACAAGAAGAGTTCGCCAAGATATAGCGACATTCAGTATGCCGGCCACGTCTACTTCGCGCGTAAGCTTGATCCGCAGAAGCAGCAGCCGGTGCTGGTCACGCTCAAGTCGCCTGATGATGTTTCCAGCGAGCGCATTATCGTCGATCCCGCGCAGATGCCGGCCAAGAATCTTTCCATCGACTGGTACTTCCCGTCCCTGGACGGACGATTGGTTGGTGTGGCCGTGTCTCCGGGCGGAAGTGAGGATGCTTCGCTTTACGTCTTCGAGGTCGCCAGCGGGAAAAAACTGGATGACGTTATCCCTCGCGTGAACTACGCAACCGCCGGCGGCGGCATGGCGTGGATCAGCAACGGAGCCGGGTTTTATTACACGCGGTATCCGCAAGGAACCGAGCGGCCCAAGGCCGACGCCAACTTCTATCAGCAGATTTACTTTCATTCTCTGGGCACAGACCCGGCAGAATCCGATCGCTACATCCTCGGCAAAGACTTCCCGCGAATCGCCGAAATCACACTCGATTCACAAAGCAGCAATGGCAAGTATGTGATGGCGACGGTCGCGAATGGCGACGGGGGCGAGTTCGAGCACTTCCTACTCACACAGCAACACTCCTGGAAGCAGATTACGCGATTTCAGGACAAGGTCGTCTCTGCTACGGTCACTGCCGACGACAACATCTATTTGCTCTCGCGCGATGGAGCTCCGAAAGGAAAGGTTCTGCAGCTTTCCGCTTCCGATCCACGACTGAGCGCGGCGACGACGATCGTGCCCGAGCAAACCGGAAGCATTACCAATCCGGGAATTGGCGGTGATCTTGCTTATCGGACCATTATTCCGACTGCTGGTCGCCTTTATGTTCTCACCGTCAACGGCGGTCCCAACGAGCTGATTTCGTACGATCACGATGGGAAGCCTCAGGGAAAAGTTCCGATTGCGGACGTCTCTTCCGTAAACCAGGTGGTCGCGATCGAGGGCGATCAGATCCTTTACAACGCTGAAACGTTCACTACGCCAACTGCCTGGTACCGGTACAACGGCCCAGGGAATCCCGTGAAGACCGCCCTGGCAACGACTTCGCCCGTTAACTTCTCCGACACCATGGTCACGCGGGAGGAAGCAACCTCCAAAGACGGCACGAAGATTCCAATGACCATAATCCGCCGGAAAGACGCCAAGCTCGACGGCTCGAATCCCACGATGATTTATGGCTACGGTGGCTACGGTATCACTGAGACCCCATCATTTCTCGGAATCAATGGAAGATTGTGGTTGGATCAGGGCGGTATCTACGTCGACACGAATCTCCGTGGCGGAAGCGAGTACGGCGAGGAATGGCACCAGGCGGGCATGCTGACCAGGAAGCAGAACGTCTTTGATGACTTCGCGGCATGCGCTCTATATCTCATCGACCAGAAGTACACTTCGCCGGAACATCTCGTTGCGATGGGTGGAAGTAACGGTGGCTTGCTGATGGGCGCGGAGCTGACGCAGCATCCTGAGCTGTTTCGTGCTGTCGTCTCGTACGTTGGTATCTACGACATGCTGCGGACGGAACTGGATCCTAACGGCTCTTTCAACACGACGGAATATGGGACTGTGAAGGACCCGGCGCAGTTCCAGGCTCTGTACGCGTATTCTCCGTACCACCATGTGAAGGAGAAAACGAACTATCCCGCGGTGCTCTTCCTTACTGGCGACAACGACGCGCGTGTGAACCCGGCGCACTCGCGCAAAATGACTGCGGCTCTGCAGGCGGCAACCAACTCAGGGCACCCTGTCTTCCTGCGGACAACGTCGAAAGCCGGTCATGGCTTCGGCACTGCGTTGAGCGAGAGGATCGAACAAGCCGCAGATGTGAATGCGTTCATCTTTGACCAACTTGGGATAAAGTTCGTACCGACGGGTTCGGGCGGCAGCAACTGAGACACTACTAGAGAACGAGCGCCAACCGACTGAACAGCCCCTCGTCCGGCGAAGGTTTACAGGTCCACTTAAGTATGTCATCCTGAGCCCCGCTTTTGGGCGAAGGACCTTGTGGTTGCTGTTGGTTTTTGGTGTTGCCTTTGCTAATGTTCTTGCGCTTGCCTAAGAGCAAGTCATGCACGACTACAAATATTTCGTATACATGCTCAACAGCAGCTCGCGGCGTGCTTTATACACCGGCATCACAAACGCTCTTACCACTCGTGTACTTGAGCATCGACAGGCAGAAAATCCCAAGAGCTTCACGGCACAATATCGTGCTTTCCGACTGGTGTATCACGAAGAGTTTGCTGCTGTTCGTGCGGCGATCGCCCGCGAGAAGCAGATTAAAGGGTGGACGCGAGCAAAGAAGAACGCGCTTGTAGCCTCGATGAATCCGCAATGACGTGACTTAGTCTTGGAATGGGAGAAGAAGTATGGGCTGGTGTTTCAGCTTGATGGTCGGATTGTGAAAGCCGAAGCCGGAAAGGCAACAACAACACCCAACCGCAAGGTCCTTCGCCCAAAAGCAGGGCTCAGGATGACACGTCTTAGTTTAAGTGCTGTGTGTAAGGATGATTTTAGGATCTAGCTGCTCAAGTAGTGTGTCCCAGTCGAGACTCACGACATCAGTCGCATTCATGCTTCGAGACTGTAAATACGACGAGAAGCGTCGAGTTTGCTATATCGTCGCCTTAAAATCCCTGAAAGGCCAAGCGGAACTCCCAGAATAGGACCGACTGCGAGTGTCGCTACTGGACCTCCAGAGTCGGAGCAACCCCAGCAGGATTCGAGATCCCAAGCAAATTCGCCTGTTTCCGGTTGACCTTGCGACGAATTCGCATCAGGGACCTGTGCGAAGAAGGCGATGTTCTGTATGCCTGCGGACTGAACGGAAGCTAGGACCTTTTTCACAGTACGGTACGGCGCTCTTTCGTCCACTTTCAGGTAGACCTTCGGTTCCGCGCCCTGGCGCAGATCCCGCAAGATTCTTGACGAAAGGTCCTCTACAAGGATGAGGTCGTTGCCACACAAGACCTTTGAGTCACGCGTAACGGTAATGTGATCGCGCCTTGCTTAAGCGCTCGCCGCAGCGGCACCGAGTGCGTGATTTTCGGGAATTCGGACGTGCTGAACTGGTGGTGAAACGAGGGGGCGTAGCTCACCTCAATGACAAACACGACAAACACCACGAGGAACATCGCAACGCTGAAGACGGTTGTGTTGATGCCGCTGACAAGCCGGTTTCGAATTGGGCGGTTCCGGAGCATGCTAACCCTGCTCGATGCTAATGGACACCAACGAGAGCAGATAGGTTCCGAAGGTAATCGGGAGAGCCTTTAGCCCCAACCGCAACAGCAACACCAACCGCAAGGTCCTTCGCCCAAAAGCAGGGCTCAGGATGACACGTCTTGGTTTGAGTGCGGTGTAAGGATGACTGTACGACTTAGCTGTCTTTTTCTTCGTGCTGTTCCGAAGCTTCCGGCCACCTCAAAATTCAGTTCTTGGCAATCGCTGGCTATGGTTTCGTCCTTCCTGTCGCGTGTGCGTCGGCTGCATTCCACTTTTGTGAGCATGAAGCAACGACAGAGGTATAGGCAGGAATGATACTTTTAGTATCATATTTGCCATGCGCGTCCATGTCCTTGTGCTCGATGGTGTTTTCGATTTGGGGTTATCCGCTGTCCTCGATGCCTTTCAGACGGCCAACGAACTCGCCGAGATGTCTGGGATCTCTGGCGAGCGATTTGATGTGAAGATCGTCAGCGTCCTCAAATCGATCAAGACCTCGCAAGGCCTGACTGTCCCGGTGCAGGCGATTGGCTCAAAGGTACCTGACTGCGTCGTGGTTCCGGCGATTGGGTTCAAGATGCCTGAGCCCTTAGAGGCAGCACTCGCGCGGCCAGACATTCAGGATGCCGCTGTTCTCTTGCAGCGGTGGGCTCGAAAAGGCGCAATGATGACCGCCGCCTGCGTTGGGACCTTCGTAATGGCCGAGTCTGGCCTGCTCGATCATCAACGCGCTACCACCACCTGGTGGCTGGTACCAATGTTCCGCCGGCGTTACCCGAAGGTGTTGCTCGACGAATCGAACATGCTGGTAAAGTCCGGACGTTTCGTGACTGCAGGAGCGGCGCTTAGCCACATGGACCTTGCGTTGTGGATCATCCGGGGAGTCAGCCCGCGCCTCGCTTCGCTCACGGCGAAGTATCTCATCGTCGACTCGCGGCCATCGCAGTCCGCCTATGCGTTGACCGATCACCTCGTCCACTCTGATCCAATTGTCCAGCGTTTTGAAGATTGGGCTCGCGCGAGATTGAAACGTGGATTCTCCTTAGACGATGCTGCCAGGGCAGTTGGGTCAAGCAAGCGAACCCTCGCGCGCCACATGCATGCGGTGCTGGGCAAATCCCCGCTATCGTATTTCCAGAGTCTGCGGGTTGAGCGCGCTGTCCATCTGCTCAAAACCAGCAGCGCCAGTGTCGATGAAGTCGCGGCCCGCGTCGGATATGCCGACGGTACTACTTTGCGGAACCTTTTGCGGCGCCGGTTAAAACTCGGAATCAAGGAAATCAAAAGGATCGCCTGAACCTCGCTACGCTCGAACCTGAAGCGCCAGAGGGAGGCGGCACGGCCACCCTCCCGGCCGTGCCGACCAAATTCCCCGTGAGGTGCCGGTGATCAGAGCTGTCCGAAGGTTACGCGGCATTTCGAATCTCTTCAGAAACCTTGGCTCCCAAAATCTCGGTTTTTTCTATGGAAAGCGGCACGGCGAAAAGATTTGGGGCCTGCGCCATAAGTGCTTTGGCAATGGGTCCGTTGAGGTGAGCTTGCCTTCCAGACTCGTCGGGAAACGCATCGAATATGCCGAACGTAGACGGGCCCAGGCGCAGCGCAAACCACAGCGGGGTGGTGGCCTCCTGATTTGCCATCTCGAGACCCTGCTTCAGGAAGGCGGCGACTTCTTTTTCCTTCCCGGGTTTCGCCTCAAGTCGTACAAACAATCCGAGTGAAAGCATTTCTAATTCTCCTTAGGCCGAAGTGCGGCCTGTTCCGAAGTTACGCCCGATCGCGTACTTGTCCTAGGGGCAGGAATGCCATGTTTAGTATCATTCTTGCCATGCAAAACAAAAAGGCGGGCTGGTTGTCATAGATGCGGGCACACAGCCCGCTCCGCCAATATGCCAAGCAGGTGCTTAATTGCGTTCTCCGAATCTTGCAGTTCAATTTTCATTGGAATTACGACCGGGCGAAGCTTATCCAAGTGCGCGCCTAAATTGACGGCATCCTTCTCTGTGGTGACCAACATGGAGCCGGGAAGACCAGTTCGAATGGCGGTAAGGCGCTGCACGTCTGCGGCGGTGTAACGGTGGTGATCACGGAATGCGATCTCTTTGCGTAAGTCGACTACTGCCGATCGCAAGGCATCGAAGAATCGTTGGGGACGCGCGATTCCGCAAAATGCAATTACTGGTGACTGGAATTCGGGAATCTCCATTTTTCTTTCAATGTGCCACAGCTGAAACTTACCTTTTGGCAATCTGCCGATGGGGAACTCGCAGTCCACTATCACCGCATCGGCGCGCAACAAAGATGCAACTGACTCGCGCAATCTTCCGGAGGGAAGCAGCTTGTCGTCGAGGTCTTCGGTATTGAGAAGGACGATATCGAAGTCGCGATGGAGCTGGCGGTGCTGGAAGGCGTCATCGAGGAGGTGCATTCGGTTCTGCGATGCTCCCGCACCTTCATCTTCGGCGTAAACACCAGCCGAATAGCGGCTTTCGCCAACAATCACCGGACAACGCAGTTTGCGCGCGATCAGCAGGGGCTCGTCACCAAATTGCTCCGGAGTTCCCGACGGGTCCACTTTCATCACTCCCGAAGTAGAACGCCGGTATCCTCGCGAGAGCACATCGATCCCGATTCCCTTTTTGAGAAGTAATTCACCGAGGGCGATGACAAAAGGCGTTTTGCCGGAGCCGCCGGCTGAGATGTTGCCGACGCTTACGACCGGCCAGTTCAGATGGCGAGGCTTGAAAATCCTGCGGTCGTAGAGGGCATTGCGCGCAGAGACGACTTCGCCATAGATGCCGTCGAGAATCATGAGGTGCGTGGCATGCTCAACTGCTCACTCGGCGACTGGTCTCGCGCGAGAAGGTCCCGCAACTTCGCAGCGGTGCGTTGCGTGCTGCCTCGGCCGCTCTCGATCACGGCCCAGGCGCGGTCTCCGAGCTGCACCGCGTCGTGCGGCGATCGCAAGAGCATAAGCACGGCTTCAGTGACTTGATCTGGAGTGACAATGCGGACAGAATCATGCTTGAGAAAGGTTTGGACGATCCCGCGGAAATTTTCGTAGTGAGGTCCAATCAAGATTGGTTTCGCGAAATGCGCAGGTTCCAGAATATTGTGTCCGCCACGCGCAACCAGCGATCCCCCGACAAATGTCACATCAGCGAGCGAATACACGGATGCAAGCTCGCCAATCGTGTCGAGCAATAGCACGCCACCGCCCAGCGGAGACGAACTCCAGGAAGATCGTCTCCAGAAGCTGATGCCAGACTCGCGCAGCAGGTCGGCAACGGCATCGAAGCGCTCCGGGTGACGCGGCGCGAGAACGACGAGCGCCTGCGGGAACTCGCCGAAGATTTTCTTGAAACACGGCGCAAGCAGCGCCTCTTCACCTTCAACCGTGCTGCCAAAGACGAGAACCTTCTGATCGGGAGCAATGGATCTTCGCAGTGCGCTCGATAGCGCAGATTCAGGCGGCGCCTTCACGTCGAATTTCAGATTGCCGGCGACCAAAACTCTGTCAGGCAGCGCGCCGATGGCGATGAGCCGTTCGCGATCACTTTCCGTCTGCGCGAGAAACAGCTCCACGTTTCGGAGCACGTCGCGCAACAAGAAACGAAAGCGGCGATAGCCAGGAAACGAGCGATCGGAGATTCGCGCGTTCACAACGGCGATTTCTGCGCCGCGCTGCTTCGCGAGGTGCAAGAGATTTGGCCAGAACTCAGTTTCCGCGAGGATCAACAGTTGAGGAGCGATGCTCTTCAGATAAGCGTTCACTGCAAACGGCAAATCGAGCGGCAAATAGAACACGCTCTCTTCGCCAAATCGCTTCCGCGCCAGGGTTTGACCAGTGAGAGTGGTTGTCGAGACGAAGATGCGCTTCTCGGGAAACGCGGCCTTGAGCGCTTGCACCAATTCACTAACCGCCAACACTTCACCAACAGAGACGGCGTGCACCCAGATTGAGCCTTCTGAATGCTGTGGGAGTTTGAGCCGCGGCGGCACTGAACCGAATCGTTCCTTGAATCCCGCACGATACTTGCCGGCGCGCGCCATTCCTATCAACCAATAAGGAAGGCTGAGTATCGAGGCCAGCGCGTACAAAATTGAGTAAATCAGGTACATGCGAAACCGAACAAGCAATTGTAAGGGCCAGAATAAGCTTCCGTCGGCTAGCAGCTGTTCACAATCGGACATCATGGACCAGCGACGAACGTTCGTTCTTCTCTTAACTTCAAATAACACTCTGTTCTGACTCAACATACAGCTGTAGCCAGTTGGTGCTAAACGTGCGCTCTTTGCTTCGATTGGCCTCGTCCAAACCCGGGCTGAGCGTGAGGAGTGCAAGTGGATAAATTGCTTCAGGAACTTCGTTATGGCATGCGGCAGCTGCGCAAGTCGCCGGCGTTTACGGTAACGGCGATTCTTACGCTGGCTTTCGGGATTGGCGCGAACGTGGCTGTGTTCAGTGTGATGAATGCGGTGCTCCTGAATCCGAGCGGCCTGCACAATCCGCAGGGACTGGTTGCGCTTCGGGCGAAGTACACCCTGGGCGGGATGAACAACATTCCGATGTCGGCTCCTGATTTTCAGGACGCGTTGGAAGGCCGCAACCTCTTCGATACGGCGGCGGTCATGCAGCCCGGCAGCTTTAACTATGCGGCAAGCGACGGGGAACCTGTTCGTCTGCAGGCAGCGAAAGTCTCCTGGCGTTGGTTCGATGTCTTCCAGGTGAAGCCGATTCTCGGACGCAACTTCCGCATTGAGGACGACCAGCCGAATGCGAACTATTCCATTGTTCTTTCGTACACGACATGGAAGCAGCGCTTCGGAGGTGATCCGAATATCGTCGGACGCAAGTTGCAGCTCAACCAGCAGGTTTATGAAGTGATCGGCGTCATGGGTCCGGAGTTTGGATGGCCCAATCAAGCCGAGTTCTGGACTCCGCTCGCGCTCCCCTCGAATCGCTTCTTCGATAAAAACTTCCGCTACAACGAAAATCTATTTGCGGTGGCGAGATTACGCCCGAATGCCAGACTCGAGCAGGCGAATGCTTACTTGAACGTGCGCGCGCAAGAGGTGATCGCGGGTGAAGGCGCCAACAGCTATGGGCAGCGTGCAGGATGGGGCATGTTTGCCATGCCGCTGATTGACTTTGTCGCCGGCGATCTGCGCAAGCCCCTCTTCCTGCTGCTCGGCGCGGTCGCGCTCGTGCTGCTGATTGCGTCGCTCAACATCGCTGGACTGCAACTGGCGCGCGCATCTGATCGCGAGCGAGAGACTTCGATTCGCGTCGCGTTAGGTGCGCCAAGTGGGCGGCTCGTTGCTCAAGCTTTTCTTGAAAGCTTCTTACTCGCCTGTGGCGGACTGGCGGTTGGACTCGTTCTCGCGAAGACTGTAATCCCCCTTTTGCTCCTGCTGGCTCCGGAGAATTTAGTGCGCAATATTCAGGTGCAGTTGCAGACTCCGGTGCTCTTGTTTGTCAGCGGCATCGTGTTGTTAGCGGTACTGCTCTGCGGCTCCGCGCCGGCGTGGCAGATGACGCGCTTCAAATGGGTGCAGGCGCTCCGCGAGAGTGGACGTTCTGACAGCGCGAGTCGGGGACGTCAGCGTCTGCGTTCGGGACTTGTCGTGTGCGAAATCGCCGTCGCAATGTTGCTGCTGGTGAGCTCCGGACTGCTTGTAAGCAGCTTGAAGAAGGTGCAGCAGGTTGAGACGGGGTTCGAGCCTCATGGAGTGATGTCGGGCCGCGTCTCACTGCCGCGCAGCGTTTATTCTTCCGACGATAAGAAGGCGGCCTTCTATGCTGCCGCCCTCGATCAGCTGAGGAATGTTCCCGGTGTGACCGACGCAGCGTGGGCCGACTCTTTGCCTTTTGATGGTCAGGGCGGCGAGTCGTCGTTCAACATTAAGGGACGGCCGACTGCGCCGGGAGATCCCGGACCGCATGCAAACATTCGTCTCGCATCCGCGGGCTACTTCCGCACCCTGCGTATTCCGCTTCTACGCGGCCGAGAGTTCACCGCCGAGGATCGCGCGTCGACGGAAAAGGTAGTCGTTATCGATGACGTGCTGGCAAAACAGTACTTCCCGAATCAGGACCCGCTGGGACAGCAAATCGGATTTGATCCGAAGTACTACACGATTGTCGGGTTAGTGGCCCACGCGCGTTTTTCCTCGCTCGACTCTGATTCGATCGAGGGTACGTATTACTTCCCCATGGCGCAGCTACCTGATTCGGACACAGCGTTCGTAGTCCGCACGAATCTCTCGCATCCCGAGCAGCTTCGATCTCAGCTTGAGAGCGCGATTCGCGCGGTTGATCCAAGCCAGCCAGTCTACGATTCCCGCACCATGGAGGAGTTGGTCGACAGCTCGCTGGTGAGTCGGCGATTCCTGGTGGTCTTGCTCTCGACGTTCGCGGGCCTTTCCTTGTTCTTGGCCGTGCTCGGCCTCTACGGTGTTGTCACCTACATGGTCAAGATGCGCGTTCGGGAGATTGGCGTGCGCATGGCGCTGGGAGCGCAGCGCTCCGACGTTCGCAAGATGATCTTGAAGAGCGGAGCAGAACTCGCTGTGATCGGATCGATCCTGGGAATCTTCGCGACGTTTGTGATTGGACAAACGCTCTCAAGCATGCTGTATCAGGTGAAGCTCTACAATCCGGCGAATTTGTTGATCACATCTGCCTTGCTGGCAGCAGTAGTGCTCATGGCCAGTTATTTGCCGGCCTGGCGGGCTTCAAATCTGAATCCGATGCAGACGTTGCGGGATAACTAATTTCGAATATCAAGGAAAAATGCAGGGGGATTTCGAATTTGCTTTCGAAATCCTCAAATTCTGCCCAAAACCAGCAAAATTCATCGAACCGCAGGGAATTAACAGCGAACTCTGCGGATTTCCCCCTAACACTCCGTCAGCTCAACACTTAGCTCAGCCGGTAAAACGATTCAGAAAAATAACAGGGAATGCCCAGGGAATTATTCGTTCCATAATGGGAACAGCCACGGCGTGTGCTCGTCAGGGTTTTCTATACACTTCGCCGCCCTTCATCACGAAGTCGATCTTCTGCAGCGCGCCTACGTCCTCCAGCGGATTGCCTGGTGTAGCGACAATGTCGGCAAACTTTCCCACATCGATTGAACCAACCTGGTCTGACATGTTCAGCAGATCGGCGGCGTTTCGCGTGGCTGATTGGATCGCCTGCACCGGAGTCATGCCGTACTTCACCATCAGAGGGAATTCGACGGCTGGATTGATCTTCCAATCGAAGCCGCCAACGTCGGTTCCGAATGCGATCTTTACGCCTGTTTTCAGCGCGCGGCGGAAGGTGTCTTCGTGGATCTTGAGCATCTGCAGCCACACAGGAGCTCCGGCCTTGGCGCGGCCTTCGGCGACATATTCGCCTACATAGATGGTGGGCACGTAGTAGATGCCTTTCGCGGCCATCGTTTTCAAGTCGGCATCGCTGATGTAGTTCCCGTGCTCAATCGAATCGACTCCGGCTTCCACGGCATTATGGACACCTTGCAGCGCCATCGCGTGCGCAGCGATTTTGTGGCGCTGGCGATGAGCTTCATCAACTGCAGCGCGGAGTTCTTCCGGCGTAAACGTCGGAATATCGTCGAGCACGCCATCCGGCCGAACGTAGTAGCTGCGATCGACGTAGACTTTGATCCAGTCTGCGCCGTAGGACAATTGCTCGCGTACCGCCTTTCGCACGTTGTCCGTACCATCGACAAGTTCGACTCCGTGCGGCACCTGGACCTCCGGCGCATAGCCGAGCAACGGATATGAGCCGGTGACGTCCATCGCGCGGCCAGCGACCTTCATCCGCGGACCGGGAACGATGCCTCGGTTGATCGCGTTACGCAGATCGACGTCGGCGTATCCCGCGCCTTCGGTTTCCAGATCGCGAATGGTGGTGAACCCATTGTTGAGCGCCCGCACCGCCGACCGGGTAGCCTGAATCGCCCGATAGGCGATCGACTCCTTCAACAACTGTTTGTCGTAGTCCTCAGCAGTGATGTCGCCCTGTAGCAGTACGTGAGTGTGGGTGTCGATGAGTCCGGGCAGGCAGGTTTCGGTTTGCAAATCAATCGTGCCGCTTGGCAGAGGCTGACCGACACCGCGAACTCCCGTGATTTTGCCATCCCTGATCTCGATCAATTGCCGAGAAGCGAGCTGGCCGGAGGCAGAGTTGAACAGCGAGCCGCAGAAAATGTAGGTCGTGTGCTCCCCAGGCGCGGATGACGTCGGTTGTGTCTGTGCAAACACAGAGGAGGCTAGTGCGACGAAGAACAAGGAAGCGATTCGCATGCAGAGGCTTTGTACGTGAAACTGCGGCGCCTTTCAAGGGAACGACGCTGCGAACCTGCGAAGTGCCTCTCAATCCCACTCAATTGCCACTTGGGCTGCAACACTTTGCAGGAATTAGGGAACTATAAAGATCGTTACAGCACCCAAGTCTCTGCTTTAGATAGAGTTAGTTCTCTTCCGAATTGGCACAATTATTGCACTGGAAGTACCTTCGAACTCGGGAGGAGTGTAGTACATGAAAGGTATTCGAGCACTTTTGTTCTTGGTCCTGATGTTTACCTGGAGCGGTTTTGCCTTCGCAGACGGACTGCCAGCGGATCCTGCGATAGAAATCAACGATCCGATCTGCACAAGTGAGTTTGGCACCTGCGCTCCGCTGGTCAATGCTTTGGTGCCGTTCACTTTCTCTGCCGACGCTAACGGCAGCGGCAGCATCTTCTTCGAGGTCAACCCGCTCGGTCCAGCGTTCACCGATCTTAATGTGCAAACTTTGGGAACTTTCGCTAGCACAACGGATGTTGTCTGTTCAAGCAATGTATTCCAATGCGACGTCTCATTTATCGGTGGAGTAACGAACATGTTCTTCCACTCATGCAGTGACTGCGGCTCCAGAAGCTTCCCACCTGGCGATGTTATTAATATCCTCTTGGGGGACAATACCGGGTTGCAGAACTTACGGTGGCAGCCGAACCAGTCGTTTACGGCCATCGCCAATCTCGGCACAGCTTCGACCACCTCCTTTATCTCGACACCTGAACCATCGTCACTTCTCCTGTTTGGAACGGGCGCGATTTTCGCAATGAGAAGGAAGCTTAAGTTCCGCCGAAACTAGATCGTTCACTGACTCGGAAACGGCGCGCACTTCTTGTGGCGCGCCGTTTTGCTTTAGAGGTGCCCGTTGCCCAAGCGGTACGAGGACACTCCGGGGCGGTCGTAGCCGGTAACACGACGATACCTAGATGGCCGACACGGAGCCAGCGGCCACCGCTGGTACCCCAGCATCAGTTAGATTTTTGCTGGACTTGCTTTACTAGGTCTGTGAACTGAGGAAGCGCAACGAGCTTGGAGAGTTCTGGATCGCTTTGGATCTCGCGCAACGAATACTTCTTGTCCAAAGCCTGCCCTAGGCTATTAAGAGCGTCGTCCTGACGTCCGTTGAGCCACTGCACGACAGCTTGCGTGTAGATCAGCGTAGCGTCGTTGGCATCAATGGCCCGGGCGCGGCGAATCAGGTCGGCGGCTTTGCTGCTGTCGCCCTTCTTCGCGTAATACAGCGCTATTCGCCCCATGCGCGAGGCATCTTTCGGATTCACTTGTACCTCTTTGAATCCCTGGGCAATGGCTTGATCATACGTTGCATTCGCTTCCTGGGTCTTGCCCGCCCAACGATAAGAATCGGCTAGATTGCCGAGATGGATTTCGGAAGCGTCGCCGCCCGCACGATCCAGATTCACAGCTTCGTTAAACATCTCGACGGCCTTGTCATACTGCTTCAGGTAAAAGTATGCAGTCCCAAGGTTCGAATACCCGACTGAATGTTTCTTGATCTCTAACGACTTCTGCAGGATGGGAACGGCTTTTTCGTAGTCCCCCATGCTTAAGTAAACGGCACTCAGATTCTGATACCCCGCTACTTCCCCGGGTTCTAGTTCCGTTACGCGTTTGAATGCCTCTAAGGCTCTTGGGTACTCGCTGAACTTGACGCACGCACTACCGAGCACGTTGTAGTTGAACCAGTAGTACCGGTTCAGTTCGATCGCCTTCTCATAAGCTGCCAAGGCTTCCTGTTTGTTATTCCCAGCGCGGAATGCGTCTCCTAACCGCCGATAGCCGTCATCGGAGTTTGGAGCCAATTCCAGGGCTCGCTTTATCTCGGATACAGCTTCCGCAGTTTTGCCCGTCGCGATGTAAGCACTGCCCAAGGCAAAGTGGACTTCTGGAAGGTTGTCGTTCTGACTTTGCGCCGCCTGGGCCGCGCTCAATGCCTGCTGTGCCCAGTCGCCCTGCTTGGTAGCCTTCCACATTCTCAGGTTGGCGTCGGCGATTCCAGAGTACGCAATCGCGAAGCTCGGATCTTCCTTAATAGCCAACTCATAGAAGTGGATAGCATTCTTCACGTTCTTAACGTCAAGCTGACCGCGCATGGCACTCTTGCCTTTCAGATATTGCTCGTACGCGGCATAGTTTTCGGTCTGGTGAAGACTGGTGCGCGACACACCTTCGTCGGATGGCTTGCCCTCAATAATCTTGAGAAGCTCAGAGTAGACTTGATCCTGAGTAATAAGAATGTCTTGACGGACTCCGCGAAAGTCCTTCTGTAGGAGTCGTTTGCCGGTGGCAGCGTCGTCAAGCTTCACGCCAATCACCAGCCTGTCGCCATCGGATTCTACAGTGCCTCTAATTACAAACTTTACTCCTAACGCTCGTCCGATATTGTTTGCCAGATCGTCAACGTTTTTGATTCGTTGCACGTCGGACGGCGAAGCGACCTGTACGTCTTTCAATCCAAATAACTTGGTATAGAGCGCTTCGCTGATACCTTCTGCGAGGTAGTCCTCGCCGCTCCGTTGGCTCATGTCCCGGAAGGGTAGAACAGCCACGAACTTGGTAGGAGCGGCAACCGCCTGGTTCGATGTACCAGGTTCCAGCATGTAACGCCGAACGGCAATTCCGCCACCGATGAGAACGGCCAGAGCGAGCACGGTGACAATGATGGAAGCCGCCGAAAAGTGCGGCAGGGTAATCTGCTTTGTCTTCCGTGTCTTTCCCGCAGGCGTGCAATGCTCGGCTTCCAAGTCACCAAGCACGTCGTCGAAGGTTTGATACCGTCGAGCAACATCCTTCTCCAGGCAGCGCATGATGATGCCGGCCAGATAAGGCGGCAGCTTGGAGTTCAGCAGCGTCGGATTCCGGGGCATGGACTGAACACGTCCGAGCATCAGCTGGAGCGTGTTGCCCTGAAAAGGCAAATCCCCGGTGACCATCTCGTACAGCATCAGACCAAACGAATAGATGTCACTACGGCCGTCGACCGCAGAGCACTCCACCTGTTCCGGCGACATATAGCGCGGAGTGCCAAGTACCTGCCCTACCGCGGTCATCGCGGTCACTGCCAGAGCGTCAGCCTCCAGCGACTTTGCCAGGCCGAAATCGGAGACATACACGCATTGCGCCTGGTCGATCAGGATATTTTGCGGCTTCAGGTCGCGGTGCACCACGCCTTCCTGGTGGGCAGCGGCCAGGGCCTGGCAGATCTGTTTGCCGAAATCGAGCGCTTTATCCAACGGCAAGATGATGTGCTGCTGTAAGACCTCCGCAAGGCTGCGGCCCTCGATGTAGGCCATCGAGATGAACTTCACCCCGGCACCCTCGCCCAAGTCATGAATACGCAGGACGTGCTTATGGGAAATGCGGCTGGCGAGCAGCAATTCCTGCTTGAAGCGCTGCACAATGTCCGTATTTGCCATCAGTTCGGAGCGGATGACCTTAAGCGCCACCATCCGATCGAGTTCGAGGTCATAGGCCTTGTAGACGGCCCCCATTCCCCCTTCGCCGAGTTTGCCTTCTACTCTGTACCGTGAACCAAAATCGGGAATCGGTATGGAATCACTCGCAGGGGCTGGACCAGCGGCAGACCTCGCCCCAACCGGGCCCGAACTGGGACCAATGGGTCCGGAGGAAGCCCCCGGCTCAGGTGTAATCGGCCCAACACCGGTCTCATCGCCGCGTCCAAAAAAGGGACTGGGAATGCCCGATCCGGAACTCGAATCTTTGATGGCCGGACCGTTGCCGGCCATAGTCGGGTCCTCGTGTCGTCGATCGTGGCGATCCATAGACGCTGTCTCTGGGAAGTGAGGTACGGAAGAGTTAACGAAGTATACAACGAACTTAGCTGCGAAACCCCTTTAAAACCAAGGGGAATTGCCACTTCATAAACAGTCAGTACCGTGGGAAAGCGTATACCCAGTCGGAGCGTGCAACCGATAGCTCATGAGAACTTGGTACGCATTCTCCCCTTTTAATCAAAGTACGTATTCGAGGTTGGAATGGATATGGAAATCTGCCCAGGGAACGCCGTAACTCACTGGATTTAAGCGATGGAGCGCCGACGCGCAGCGTTCACAACTTCCTCAACTCTGCAATTCGCTTCTCCACGACATCAGAGTAGGTCATCACGTCTTTGTCCGAGTAGCCTGCGGCGTGGAATGCGTCTTGAATCTGTTCGGGTTTGAGCTGTGCCAGTAAGCCGCCGATCCATTTGGCGTCTTCGACTGGGATGTTGCGTCCGATCCAGCGCAGGCGCATGCGGGTTACAAAATTGGGAATTGAGAAGATGCCGAGCAGTCCGATTACGGTGGAGTGCGCTGGGGAGGCGAAGTCCACCTTGCCGTCGTGGACGCGGGAAATGAACTTTGATTTCTTGTAGAGATCTAGCGAACCTTTGCCGCGTCCTGCACCTAGCCGGTATCCAATGCTTCCAAATGAAGCTCCGACATCGCTGACTAGGTACATCTCCGTACCGCTGCGCTTATCTTGGTAGATAGCGTTGTTCTCGTCCTTGACGTCCCAGTTATTGAACAGGGACATCATCACACGCAGTCCGTTGAACTCGCGGGTGCCATAAAACGGGCTTTTCTTCCAGCGCCAGGTATCCTTTTTTTCCGCATGCTGCGGGTGACGCTTAACGCGGGCATCCTTGACTAAGCCTCCGCTGCTTATGAAATTCTGGCCGCGATGCAAATGTGGCGGCAGATTCTTGACGCGGAGTTCAGGTACTAAGTAGTCATTCTCGGTGAAGTAGCCTACTGCCCATAGAAGGCGGGTTGCCGCAGTTTCCGGACGGGCTTCCACCCCGAGCTTGACCTTCCACTTTTCCCCATCCTGGTCGTGAACATCAAACTTGGGATTTGAGCCCTCGGTGTCTTCTTTCTCGAAGGTAACAGACGAATCGGGCCGCCCCTTCTCACCGCCGGAGCCACAAAGCAGATTGCGAGAGGAGATATCGCCGGGATCTCGCCAAATCAACGGCGGCTCGGCTTGAGCAGGTTTCGTCTTCTCGTTTTGGGCAAAACCTAATCCCGGAAGGCCGAGAAGGAAAAGGAAGATTGAAACGTGCCTGACTGTTTTGCGCATGTTTAAATCACAGGTATCCAAAGGACGGAGCGACAGATGCTCTGATCCGCCGCTTACGCCAGTCAAAGGTCCTCGTTTGGATCCGGGCGACGGCTGGAGGTGTTAGATAGCCAGAACACCTGAATAGGCTGCCTACATTGCTGTGCAACCCTCGCATCTCTTCTGGATTCAGCATCCAAGCTTGCAGGAACTCAGATGGCGGGAGGAAATCGACTCAATTGAAATTGCTTGTCCAGCCGGGAGACGGCATAGGGCCACTGGTTAAGGCCATTAAGAAAGCGAAGAAAAGCGTTCAGATTGTGATCTTCCGGTTTGACCGGCTGGAGATCGAGAAGGCGCTCGAAGATGCGGTAAAGCGTGGCGTCTCCGTAGATGCGCTGATCACCTTCACCAATCGAGGTGGAGAGAGGAATCTGCGCAAACTAGAAATGCGTTTTCTCGAGCGGGGTGTCACCGTGGCACGCACCGCGGACGATCTCGTGCGTTATCACGGCAAAATGATGATTGTGGATGGCAAGGAACTCCATCTTCTGGCGTTCAACTACACGCAAGTTGACATCGAGCGCAGCCGCAGCTTTGGCCTCATCACTCGGGAAAAAGAATTACTCAAAGGGGCGGAAGAACTATTTGATTGCGATTGCAAGCGTCGTCCATACAAGCCGAGATCGTCTCGCTTCTTAGTTAGTCCGCTGAACGCACGCGAGGAGCTCGCCAAGTTCATTAAAGGCGCAAAAAAGGAATTGCTGATTTACGACGTGAAGATCAGCGATCGCGAAATGATCAAACTGCTCGAGGAACGAGCTCGCGATGGCGTTGAAATCCGAGTGATCGGGAAGATGGCGCGCCATAGCAGCCAGATTTCAATTCGGCAATTGCCGGAGTTGCGGCTGCATACGCGAACGATCGTCCGTGACCGCAAAGAAGCGTTCATTGGAAGCCAGAGCATGCGCGAGCTCGAGCTCGACTCCCGCCGTGAAATTGGCGCGATCTTTCGCGGTGCTGGAGCGATCGCGAGGGTTATGGAAGTCTTCGAGGAGGATTGGAAAGCGGGCGTAGTTACAGCCGGAGATGATGCGGATGATGTAGTGAAACCGCCGGCCGCGAAGGTCGCAAAAAAAGTCGCCAAGGCAGTGACCAAAATTCTGCCTCCTGTAGCTCCCGTCGTGGAAGAGGTAGTGAAAGATGTTCTAAAGCCCGGCAATGGCGTGGCAATCGACCACGAAGAGATCGAGGAGACCGTAAAGCTTGCGGTTAAGCAGGCGGTGAAACAAGTGGTGCGTGAGTCAGTGGAAGACGCAGTAGAACAACAGCGCGAACCGGAAGCATAATGCGCAGATCAGGACAACAATCGACGATGTTTCGAAATGGAATGTTAGTTCCATCACGGAGCAATGAAGGCGGCTTCTGCCTCGTGTCAGGGCATCGACTTTCAGTCGTGCCGAGAGATGCCTGTGACACGCCCCTTTCCTCGCTGCCGCAGGCTAGAGCGGAGACCGAAGGGCACAGCGACAAAGAGAAAAGCATTCTTTTTTTCTTGCGCTCCCCTTTGCTACGCGCAGGCCTTCGGCGGAGCGGAAATGAAGGAATGCGCCGCTTAACGGCACGACTCAAAGTCGATGCCCTGACACGAATCAAGTCCCTAATTCTGAGTAGTCTGTTGTTGAGCACGGCTGTTGTCGCGGCAGAGCAGAAAAAATCGGGTCCGCCGGTGAATGCCAATGCGGCTATCGGGGCAAAGTTCGAGCAAAACGTAGCGGACTACATGAAGCTTCGCCAAAAGGCCCTAAGTGGGCTCTCCGTCCCGAAGAACACAGAGACACCGTCCAAGATTACTGAGTTTCAGAAGCAGCTTTCTGACAGTATTCGAACTCTTCGTCCTCAGGCTAAGCAGGGCGACATCTTCACTCCGGAAGTTGCCGGACTGTTCCAGCACCTGGTTACAGGAGCCATGCGCAGCAAGGATGGTGCACTCATTCGCACGAGCTTCCAGCGGGCTGAGCCTCTTAAGGGCGGGCACCTGGAGGTAAATGCCGCCTATCCGGATGGCTTACCATTACAGTCAATGCCACCCTCTCTGCTGCTCAATCTACCTCGCTTGCCGAAGGAGTTGGAGTATCGCTTTGTGGGACGTGAATTGATCTTGCGCGATACTCAATCGAACCTGATCGTCGATGTAATTCCCGATCTGACCATGACGCAGAAGAAATGAGTCGCCGAATCCTGGCCATTGTTGCTGTTGTTGTCCTCGGCTGTGGCCTCGTCTCTCTTCGTCCGCCTTCTCAGCTCGCAGCCATCTTCGCGCACGCCCCACAAGCCGTAGCGTCGGCCCCGGCTCCGGTCGATGTGAAGCTGCCTCTGGAAGATAAATCCGTACGCTTTGCCGTAATTGGGGACAACGGAACCGGAGATACGCCCCAGTATGAAGTCGCCGCTGAGATGGAGGCATACCGCAAGGTCGTCGGATATGACTTCGTGACCATGATGGGCGACAACATCTATGGAAGTCATAAGCCCAAGGACATCGAACGCAAATTCGAAGCTCCCTACAAGCCGCTGCTTGACGCCGGAGTGAAGTTCTACGCGTGCCTGGGAAATCACGACGACTCGAACGAGACGCTGTACAAGCCTTTCAACATGAACGGCCAACACTACTACTCGTTCAAGAAGGGCGACTTGCAGTTTTTTGTTCTCGACAGCAACTACATGGACTCAAGGCAGCTCGACTGGATCCAAAACCAGCTGAGCGGATCCACGGCGAAGTGGAAGATTGCATACTTTCATCATCCTTTGTACTCGGATGGTCGTTTTCATGGTCCCGATTTGGACCTGCGGAAGCGGCTCATGCCGATCTTTACGAAGTACGGCATGAATGTGGTGCTGTCTGGTCATGACCATGTTTACGAGCGCTTCAAACCGGAAGAGGGGATTTACTTCTTTTTGGTCGGCAACTCGGGCCAATTGCGGTACCACAACTTGCGTCAAGGCTCGAACATTATGGCAGCCGGCTTCGACACGGATTGCACCTTCATGCTGGTCGAGATCAGTGGCGATAAGCTGTACTTCCAGACAATCTCGCGAACTGGGCAGACCGTGGACTCGGGCTTACTGCAACGGCAACCCAAGCCACAAACTCCAATTCAGGCGCAGGAGCCAGTTCATTAGCAGTCGAGTGGCTCGCGGCTCTCATCTAGAACTGACATCAGGGTCGCGCAGAATCTGGTTGGTGGCCGGTTGGTGCCAGCCAACATCTCTGGCGGGAGCTGCGTCTAATATCGCGTAAGCGCCTGATTCTGAAGCTCGTCGCTGGATTTCAGCTACACTGGACATTCCTTCCCCATGGGACAACTGTATCCACTTTTGCTGCTGCCGGAATTCCATGAGCGAATCTGGGGCACGAACGATCTGAGCGCGTTTTATCCTTCCCACAAGGTTGGACATGAGCCAATCGGCGAAGTCTGGCTCACGGGCGAGGGCTGTCGCGTCGCCAACGGAACTCTTCAAGGCCGCACGCTCGGCGAGGTCTCGCAGCAGTTTGGAGAAAAGCTGAACGGCAGCCTGGCACGGGAACGACGCTTTCCCCTGCTGGTAAAAATCATCTTTCCGAAAGACAAGCTCTCAGTACAGGTCCACCCTGACGACGAAGGAGCAAAGAAGGTTGGATTGCCGTGCGGCAAAACCGAGTGCTGGTATGTGCTCGATGCTGCTCCCAGTGCCAAAGTGGGACTAGGATTGAAGTCCGGAACAAGCCGAAAAGAGGTTGAGGCTTCGATTCGTGGCAAGAACATGGAGGAATTGCTGAACTGGATTCCGGTGAAGACCGGAGACATGATTTATGTCGACGCCGGCACTGTTCACGCGATTGGTCCGGATTGTGTGCTGCTTGAAACCCAGCAAAACTCTGATACGACTTACCGGCTGTACGATTACGGGCGTCCGCGCGAGCTGCATCTGGATCTGGGTCTGGAGGCGATGAAAGAAGTAACGCGCGCAGGAAAAGTAAAGAGCCGTGGCGGCAACGGCCGCGTAGTGCTGGTCTCGTCGCCGTCTTTCGTGGTCGATAAGATGTTTCTGAAAGAGACCAAGACGTTAAGCACTGAAGAGGCGCCCGGGCGATCGTCCCCACACTGCATTATCGGACTTCGTGGATGCGGGATTATCGAATGCGATGGAACTCCGGCAATAAGCGTAGGGCGCGGCGAAGCGGCGGTGGTACCAGCTTGCATTGGCCCATACCGGATTCGGCCGCAATGGGAGTTTGAGTTTGTGCGAGCGGCTGTACCTGCCAGCGCGAAGGAGCCAGAAACCGAGAGCCCGGCGCACTTATTTTCTGCGGCTCGCTAACGTGATCTCTCAATGACAAAGATGTCAAATTTCTATCCTGTAATCCTTGCTGGCGGAAGCGGCACGCGCTTCTGGCCGCGCAGCCGGCGCAAGATGGCTAAGCAGGTTCTGAACCTCGACGGCGACCAGTCGATGATTCAGCAGACCGTCGAGCGCTTGCTCCCGCTGGCCGATGAAGACAATTTCTGGGTCATCACGAACGATCACATCTTTGAAGTAATCAGCGGGCAACTAAAGAAGGTGCCGAAAAGGCAGATCGTCTCCGAACCGGTGGCACGCAACACTGCTCCTGCGATCGGACTGGCAGCATTCCTCCTCGCTCGGCAGAACCCCAATGCAGTCATTGGCATGTTCCCGGCAGACCACGTGATCAAGGACGAGAAGAACTTTCGCAAGGTTCTCGCTGAAGGAGTCGAACTTGCCGCGGCTGGCGAAAATATCGTCGTGATGGGGATCGCGCCCAATCGTCCCGAAACGGGATACGGATACATCGAAGGCGGAGAGAAGCTTGGCGATGGTTTGTATCGCGTGCATCGCTTTACCGAGAAGCCCAATCAGCAACGCGCCGACGAGTTCCTCGCCGCCGGCAACTATTACTGGAATAGCGGAATCTTTCTGTGGTCGGCGAAGACGCTGGTCAACGCCATGCGTGAGCATTTATCTGAGACCGCGCCCTATCTCGAGGAGATTGCGGCGGCGTGGGGAACAGCGAAGTTCCACTCGATCTTCGCGCACCTTTACGAAAAGTGCGAAAACATCAGCATCGACTATGCGGTCTTGGAGCCGCGCTCCGCCAAAGGCGAGCACTCGTCGAACCTGTACTGCCTGCGCGCCGATTTCGGATGGAATGATCTCGGATCGTGGACGGCGCTCTTCGAACACCAGCTCTCCAACACGCACAATTGCGACGGATCCAACGTGATCGACGCCGAAGATCAATTCATTCTCAATGCCGAGGGCAACTACGTGTATTCGCCGAAGAAGTTTGTGGCGGCAGTGGGCGTGAAGAACCTCGTAGTTGTGGAGACCGAAGACGCCATCCTCATCACGACTCGGGAGCACTCCCAGGACGTGGGCAAGGTTGTGAAGCACCTGGCCGAGAAGAAGCTGACGAAGCTGATCTAGGCCAGAACTCGTGAAACAAAGCTTCCTAGGACCCCCGCGCGCCCTCGCGCGGGTTTTGCTGGCAAGACGAAGATTCAGGTAGCGCCAGTTGACGGTCACGAGCACGCACTCTAAGTACACGTAGCAAACACCCGGCCGAGGGCGGCCGCAGGTCCTTAACCGGTTTGTCCGCATCCGGCAACTCTGCATCCAACTTTGAGGACTGGGTGCCGGTATGGTGCTCGCACCTTGCTAATCGTCTAAACTAGAAGGACTTTTTGCCGATCTATGCAGCCAATTAAATTTGGAACCGACGGATGGCGGGGCATTATTGCTGACGATTTCACCTTCGCCAACGTCCGGCGCGCCGCCTCAGCCATTACCAACTATGTTTTGAAGAATGAAGACAGCCGCCGTGGCGTCATGGTCGGCTACGACACTCGATTCGGATCGCGCCTGTTCGCGCAAGCCGTTGCCGAGGTGCTGACTGCCGCGGGCATCGACGTTCGCTTGGCCGATGACTACACACCCACGCCTGCGCTTTCGTTCGGTGTGAAGCACTTCGGCGCAGCGGGCGGCGTGATGATCACTTCGAGCCATAATCCGTTCAACTGGAATGGCGTTAAGTACAAGGCGAGTTATGGCGGATCGGGTCGGCCGGCAATTATGCAAGCTATCGAAGCTGAGCTCGACCAGCCGGTACCTAAAGGATCCAGAACAGGCACGATTACCGACACTGACTTCAAGCAGCCTTACGGGGCTGCCATCAAGAAATTCGCCGACCTCGACAAGATCACAGCCGCGGGATTCAAGTTCCTGATTGACTCTATGTACGGTTCAGGTCGCGGTGTGCTCTCCGGCATCTTCACCGAACGCGGCATCAAGCACGTTGAAATCCGCTCGGAAGTGAATCCGCTCTTTCCTGGAATCAATCCGGAGCCAATTGAGCCGCACGTGCGCGAGGCCCAGGAGGCGGTCGTGCGTGAAGGCTGCCATGGCGGCCTGATTACGGACGGAGACGCAGATCGCATCGGCGCCGTGGCGGAAGATGGCAGTTACGTCGATGCGCACAAGATTTATTCCATCCTGCTTCGTTGGCTGCTTGAACGCAAAAAGTGGCCGGGTGAGGTAGTGCGGGCATTCAACACGACGAAGATGATCGATCGCATCTCCGCCGAGCATGGACGCAAGCTGCACGAATGCGGTATAGGTTTCAAGAACATCTGCGATCTCATGCTGGAACGCGATATCTTGATCGGTGGCGAAGAGTCCGGAGGGATCGGAATTACGCGGCATCTGCCAGAACGCGACGGCATTCTCAATGCTCTTCTCCTCGCAAACGTGATGGCGGAAGAAAAGCGCACGCTGGCCGAACTGGTGCAGGACCTCCAGAAGAAATACGGGGAGCACTATTACGCGCGTCTCGACATGCACATCCCGAATGAGCTGAAAGAGTCGGCGATCGCGCGCGCCAAGTCCGGAGTACGCGAGATGGGCGGAAACAAAGTCTTGCGTGTCGAGACCCTCGACGGGGTGAAGTTCTTCCTCGATGCGCCAAAGGGAAGGCCGGGAACCGCGGCGCCACCGGCGGAGGCATGGCTACTGCTGCGTGCTTCCGGAACGGAGCCATTGCTACGTGTCTACTCTGAGGCCGGATCGCCTGAAATTGTGCAACAGCTACTAAAATCAGCTGAGGCCTTCGTCTATCAGGACGAAATGGCGGGAACAGCAGCTCACTGATGTCTGCAACCAACACCGACGTCGCCGGCCACGTCCATGCCGACACGCCCGAGGCGCGGCAGTATAGCCGCATCCGCCGCTGGATTTCTGTTGCGGATACCACACTGGGAATCGCCTTCCTCGTGGTACTGCTGGCGATGGGATGGACGGGCGATCTCCGCGATTTCGCTTTGCGCTTTGCGCACGAGCACTATGCGCTGGCTCTCTTCTTTTATGTGCTGCTCCTAACTGTTATCAGCAAAGCCATCAGCCTTCCGCTCGACATCTACAGCTTCCACCTTGAACATCGCTTCCATCTCTCGAACCAACACGCACCTGCCTGGATGCTCGACGAAATAAAAGGCTGGGCCGTCGGGCTGGTGCTCGCGACTCTATTGGCGGAACTCGTTTATTGGATTATCCGCAGTGCAGCGACTTATTGGTGGCTCATCGCCTGGATCGCATTTACGGCGCTGTTTGTGGTGTTCGCACAGCTTGCCCCGGTTGTGCTCTTTCCTATCTTCTACAAATTCGTTCCGCTCGAAGATCAGGAGCTGCGGAATCGGCTCGTAAAGTTGAGTGAGCGCGCCGGAACCCGTGTGCGCGGAGTCTACGAATGGAAGCTTTCAGAAAAGAGTAAGAAAGCAAATGCCGCGCTTACAGGTTTAGGGAATACTCGCCGTATCATCTTGGCGGACACGCTACTGCAGAACTACTCGCATGACGAGATCGAAGCGGTGCTCGCCCACGAACTCGGACATCATGTGCACCGGCACATTCTTAAGAGCATCGTCCTGCAGATGGTCGTCACGTTGGTCGGCTTCTGGGCCGCGAATGAAGTATTGCGCTACGCGACTTATCAGTGGCACATGTTCGATCTGCTTTCCGATTTCGCAAATCTGCCGCTACTGGCTCTCGTTTCCGCAGGGCTTTCGTTGATCCTGATGCCGGCGCTGAACGCGTACTCACGCTACAACGAACGTCAGGCAGACCGTTACTGCTGGCAATCAGTGCCGAGTGTCGATCCCTTCATCACGGCGATGGACAAGCTCAGCGCGCAAAACCTCTCCGAGAAGAAGCCGTCGCGTGTGATTGAGATCCTCTTCCATTCGCATCCTGCCGTCTCGCGGCGCATAGCGTCAGCAAAGAGCTTTGCTGCTGCGAAAGCCTAAGTACTGCCATTTGCGGGCGTCACACGCGGTGTAAACTATCAGGTTGCGGCAAGCTCTCGTGCTGCCGCAGTACACCTTCCTAAAAGGATCCTCCAATGGCAGCAACCGTCGAGACCCTTCCTGCTATTTCCTTACGTTCGCCTCGCGGCGAGTTTCGGAATACTCCACCAATCGACTTCACCAGTCCGGAGAATGCTCGGGCCATGCGTGATGCTCTGCGCCAAGTTCACGCGCAGCTCGGGACCGAGTATGACTTGGTAATCGGCGGGGAAATGATCCGCACCAAGGAAAAGATCAAGTCGGTAAATCCTGCTAAACCGTCGGAGTTAGTGGGTGTTCACCAAAAGGCAGGTGCCGAGCACGTGGAACCTGCGATGCACGCTGCTCTGAATGCATTCGAGAGCTGGCGCACCACATCCTGGGAGGAACGAGCGGCGTTGCTGCTGAATGCGAGCGCGATTATCCAGTCGCGGCGGCTGGAATTCGACGCCTGGATGGTTTACGAGGTGGGAAAGAATTGGGTTGAAGCTGACGCGGACACCGGCGAGACCATAGACTTCCTCGAATTCTACGCGCGAGAAGCCCTGCGCTTGTCGAAAGTGCAGACGCCCGTGCAACTCCCCGGGGAGCGCGACGAGTTGCTCTACATTCCTCTCGGCGTCGGTGCCGTAATTCCACCGTGGAACTTTCCCTTCGCGATCATGGCCGGTATGACTTCGGCTGCAATCGTCTGCGGAAATACTGTGATCCTGAAACCATCGAGTGACTCGCCCACAATCGCAGCAAAGTTTTTTGAGGCTCTGCAGGAAGCGGGAATGCCGGACGGGGTTGTGAACTTCTGTCCCGGATCGGGAGCCACGTTCGGCAACGCGCTAGTGGAGCATCCTAAGACCCGCTTCATCGCTTTCACCGGATCGAAAGGGGTTGGGCTCGACATTCATTCGCGCGCAGCCCAACCGCGCAAAGGGCAGATATGGATTAAGCGCACGATACTGGAGATGGGTGGGAAGGACTCCATTATCGTGCAGGCGGATTGCGATTTGGATTCGGCTGTCGAGGGTGTGGTCGCCTCCGCGTTCGGCTTCAACGGGCAAAAGTGTTCGGCATGCTCGCGCGCGATCGTCGAAGAGCCTGTCTACGATCTTTTCGTCTCCCGACTACGCGATCGAGTGAGCCAGTTGGCGCAAGGGGATCCCGCCGAGAACAAGAGCACCGGCCCGGTTGTCAACGAGGGCGCGATGAAATCGATTCTTGAGTACATCGAGATCGGCAAGAAAGAAGGGCGACTCATCAACGGGGGAGGGCGCGCGACTGAACATGGTGACGGCTATTACGTCCAGCCGACAGTCATCGCCGACGTGGCGCCAAACGCACGAATCTCTCAGGAAGAGATCTTTGGTCCGGTTCTGGCCGTTATCAAGGCGAAGGATTTTGAGGAGTCGCTGGCCATAGCTAACAACACCGAATACGGGCTAACAGGCGCCATCTATACCTCCTCGCGCGACAAGATAGAAGCTGCCAAGCGCGATTTCCATGTTGGGAACCTGTACATCAATCGCAAGTGCACAGGAGCTATAGTGGGCGCGCATCCCTTCGGCGGATTTAACATGTCCGGCACCGACTCCAAGGCTGGCGGCCCCGATTATCTATATTTATTCACCCAGGCAAAATCCGTAGCAGAGAAGGTGCAGCGCTAATGGCCGACCGCATGGAGCGCCCGCTATCGGAAGCCGATCCGGATGTATTTGCGGCCATCGAGCACGAGCAGCGCCGTCAACATGAGGGCCTGGAGCTTATCGCTTCAGAGAACTTTGTCAGCGAAGCAGTTCTGGAAGCTGCGGGAAGCGTATTCACGAATAAGTATGCGGAAGGCTACCCGGGCAGGCGCTACTACGGCGGCTGCGAGTTCACGGATGTAGTGGAGAACCTGGCTCGTGAGCGTGCGAAGCAACTTTTTCACGCGGAGCATGTAAATGTGCAGCCGCATTCAGGATCCCAAGCCAATGCTGCGGCTTATTCTTCCGTGCTGCAGCCAGGCGATACCATTTTGGGACTCGACCTTGCTCATGGCGGTCATCTCACGCATGGCCATAAGCTGAATTTCTCCGGCAAACTTTACAAAGTCGTCTCCTACGGCGTGCGCAAGGATACCGAAACTATCGATTACGACGAGCTTGAGCAAATCGCCATGCGCGAAAAGCCCAAGCTTATTATCGGAGGGGGCAGCGCTTATCCGCGCATCTTCGATTTCCAGCGAATGCGGGCAATCGCCGACCTCTGCGGAGCCCTGCTCCTGATCGATATGGCGCATTTCGCCGGACTCGTCGCCGGCGGCGTGCATCCTTCTCCGGTTCCTCACGCGCAGATTGTGACCACCACGACACATAAAACGTTGCGGGGGCCGCGCGCCGGCATGATCCTCTGCAAGCAGGAATATGCGGCGGCCGTCGACAAGAACGTCTTTCCCGGACATCAAGGCGGGCCGCTCGTGCACATCATCGCGGCGAAGGCAGTCGCGTTCAAAGAAGCACTGGAGCCCACCTTCGCCGACTATGCTCGGCAAATCGTCGCCAACGCGAAGGTGCTGGCGCAGACGTTGAAAGATGCAGGCTTCCGCATCATTTCGGGTGGAACCGATACCCACCTCATGCTGGTGGATGTCTTCGCCAAAGGGATGTTGGGCAGCGAAGCGGAAGTGGCGCTGGGCAAGGCGGGCATTACGGTGAACAAGAATGCAATTCCGTTCGACACGAATCCGCCCCTAAAGCCGAGTGGAATCCGAATTGGAACGCCGGCGGTCACAACGCGCGGCATGAAAGAATCTGATATGAAGCAGATCGGCCGCTGGATCGCCGAAGCACTCGAGCGTCGTGCGGACGACAAGGCTCTGGATCGCATTCGTCATCAAGTATTCGAGCTGGCCGAGCACTTTCCGCTGTACGCCGAGCGAAGAACCCGCGGCGGAGTTCTAATGGCGAGGTAGGGGCAGCAAGAAGCAAATACTCATATCCGCGTTTATCTGCGTGAGTATTTGCTTTTGCAGTTGACGTTCTCTGCGAGCCCGAACAACATCATTGCGGACTACCGTTCCACGACTCTAACGCCAGCTTCCATGAGCCATCGGTTTGCTTCCGCAGGATCAGGGTGATCTTGCCTTTGTTCTTGACTGGCTCAGCGCGGTCGGGAACCGACACAGTCTGAGTGTTGATCCCCCATTCATAGGCAACGTCGCCGGCGATGCGTGTCCCCCGCCAATCGACGTCGCACTGCAGCACCTTTACGCCCTTCATCTTCTCACTGAGCCCCGTGAGCCAGCCGGAGATTTCGGTCTTGCCGACCATGGGCTCCATGCCGGGCAGTAGGTCGACTCCGTCATCGGTCCACAACTGAACGGCGGCATCATGATTCATGCTTCGGCAGGCATTGATGAAGGCGCGGTTAAAGTCGTCCAGCCCTTTTCTGGCGTCCGGGCTAGAAGCACTGAGTCCGGGTCCGGGATCAGTAGCGCTCGGCCTGTCCTGAGCGAACGCGCCACGCTCCGAAACCATAAGAACTGTAAGAATAAGAAAAACAAGGAAGAAGGCGGAGAACCTAGGCAATTTCATTGCCCGAGGAATGTAGCACTTGATTCGGGTACTCACAAAATTCCACCGAATCTGGCCTTCCTTAAGCTCGGATTTCGCTTCTAAACAGGTGTTCGCCCCTAACTATCTGGAGTTGTGTCATGCCGGGCCCCCGCTATCAGTCCACCCTTACGACGGCTATGTCCGCCGCCCTGCTGCTTGCTTTGCTCTTTGCAAACGCGAACGCAGAAGCCGCCGATTTCGGGAGCGCAGCTAACGAACGCCCTGACATGGCTACTCTGGTGAAACGAATCATCGAGGCGCAGTTAGACAATCGTGCGCGTGCGAAACCTTATTCAGTCACACGTGAATACAAAGTCTTTGGCTCGGGGGTAAATCGGCCACGCACGGAGGTGCTTGCGCAGGTTAATTTTCTGCCTCCCAATGTGAAGAGCTACGGGATCGATCAGAGCACCGGTGGAATGGGTGAGAAAGTTGTTCGCCGCATTCTTGACCACGAAGTGGACTCCACCCGCGATCCCAAGATGATGATGGTGAACGAGAGTAATTACGATTTCGCTTACGCAGGCCAAGGCGTTGTTGGTGGAGTTCGATGCTACAAGCTGGAGATCACGCCCCGACACGAACGAAAGGATTTGCTCAACGCCATCATCTGGGTGGACCAGGGTTCATACCGAATCCTGCGGATCGAAGGCGATCCCGTAAAGAGTCCTTCCTTTTGGGTGAAGGATGTCCATGTAGTAATCGACTATGCCGAGGTTGCCGGCATGTGGCTGCAAACTCAAACGCAGGCAATGGCACACCTACGCTTCGGCGGAGAGTACAAAATAATCTCGCACGACTTGAACTACGACGTTGCCCAAACTGTCGCGGCGACTACCCCTGCGGCGCGAGCGCGTCGCAGGCACTCATCGGCGATCATGGCTGTGGGTGTGAGATAGCGGCACCTACTTCGGCCTCACCACCACAATTCTCGGATTGAAGGTCACGGAGATCTGGTTTGCGTCTGTCGGACCTCCGGTAGCCGTTAGGTCGATGCGATGCACGAACGGACCTGTGCTGCCGTTGGCTGCAGTCCCCACATACAGTGAGTGGGCGTCCTGCGTGAGTCCGCCGGAAAACAATACGCCACCTGGATTCACCAGCGCGATCGTTCCCGTCGTGCCGTCCGCAAAGTGATAGAACGGAACTCCCGTTGCTGCGCTGCCGCCACTGTATCCCGTGAGGAATGCGTTGGAGTCATCTGAAGCCACGGCTATGCTCGTGGGCGTTCCCACGAATGCGGGGAGAGCTGCATTGCGGCCGGTGTTGCTGGTGGTTGGGGGACACCCGTTGCTGTTGACGACACTATAGCTGACATCTGTCCAGCCTCCCGATCCGACACCCACCATGTGAGTACCATCGGGCATCGGCGCAAGAATGTTGGCAGCCCCGGCGGCTCCAGGCAGGGGGGAATCGTTGCACACTGCGAGTCCTAAAATGGAACTACCCCCCAAGTACGCCACTGCACCCTGCGGGGTGAAGGCAACACCATCGGCAGCTCCGCTAAGAGTCTTCAAACCAGTTGAGGGAGAATACTCGTACAACGCCGAGCCACTGGTGAAGTAGGCCTTGCTGTTATCGCTATCGAAATCGGCGTTGGTGACCCCCGCCAGATCGAACGTCTGAGCCGTATTTGCAACGGCATCGAAGACGAACACCTTGCCTGCTGATGTGTCTGAGATAACAACCTTGTTGCCATCGTTCGAGACGGTCAGTACCACTCCAGTGATCCCGCTTGCCGTCGCTGTCACCGTGTTCGTGCCTGGATCGAAGATCAACATGCCAACCGAACTGCCCAGGTAGGCCTTACTGCCGGCACGACTGAAGACCATCGAGTTCGGAGATCCAGGCAGAGTGATCGCCGTTCCGGCCGTGTTGGCAGCGCTGTCGATGGGGATGAGGGAGGTATTCGCCGTGCTATCGGGCTTGTCGCTTCCGGTTACGTAGATCGTAGTCGCCGTTGTTCCAGTAACGGTTCCAATTACCGGATTACTGTACACCGCAAGACCAGCGCCGGTGCCGTTGAAATTCACATTCGGACCGGACGCTTGGTTACATCCTGGAGGCACGCATGAAGCGATGAGTGTTGTCACGCCCGCGCCTGGCGTTGTGACCGCTCCGGCGCTCGTGATCGCAGCTGCAGTTGGAATGTAACTGGAAAAAGTAAGTGAGGCGCCCGTAATCGGCTGACCCAGAATGTCGGTCACATCGGCCACAAGTGTCTCCGTCGTGCCCGTGGCGACGCTGAACGTGGTATCGGTTACGCCTGTCAGATGTAGCGAGATCGTCTTGGGAGGACAGGCGACAACTACTGCGGGAGTGCCCGTGGTATTTGCGACCGAAGCAACCACTGTAGTTGCTCCGGGCTGCCGCGATGTGGCCACGCCATTTGAATCCACGGTGGCTACAGTGCCCGAGCCTGTGCTCCACGTCAGTGGACCAACGTTAGCCGTGATGTCGACCGGCTGCGGGTTACCGGGTACATTCGTGAAAACCCTTGCCGTGAACTGTTCCGTCTGATTCTGGGAGACGCAAACCGGAGGATTGGCGGGACCGGACACGATAATGTTGTCCACATGCCTGTGGACATATACAGGCACAGTGGCAGTGAGTCCGCCAGACGTCGCGGTCACGTTGACCACCTGGTCAGGCAACGGATTTCCGCTGCTGTCCTTCGTCTGGCAAACGATGTTGTTGCTGTCGAACACGCCGGCGCAGATCAATCCGGCGGAGGTTACTGTCACGAGGGCCGGATTGGCTGAAGTGTACGTGACCGTCGGAGTGGGAGTAATCGCCGTACCGCTTGAGTTGGCGACGCTTACGGAAAAGCCTGCTACATCTCCATGAGTGAGCGAAAGGCTACTCGGTGTTGCGGTGATTGTTGCTGGAGTGTTTGAAGTCGAGCTGGAGCTGCTTCCACCACCACAAGATGCCAGTACCGCGGCTGCCCCGCAAAGCAGGAGCATCCGGGTGACCAGATAAAGACGCATGTACCCTCCCCGCTGCCCCGGTTCACCTGGCGCGATTAACTGCACCGAGGGATAAAAGTCAGCGGAAGCAATGAAAAAAATACTGAAAAGAATGAACCATACAGTTTAGAGTCGCCAAGCCGAGTGGAGCAAGCGAGCGGGACGGTGCGGAGTAACCGCGGCTCTGGCACTGGAGAAATGCTGTGGCACTTGAGGTTCGTGTCAACCCGGGTGAAACCACGAAGGACACGAAGGAACACGAAGGACCCGAAACCAGCCTTCGTGACCTTCTTGTCCTTCATGGTTTCATCCGGGGTTATCTCAGGCTCTCCATGATGCGTGCTACACTCCGCGTATCCCATGTTGAAACGGACTTGCCGCTGGTTGCTGGCATTGAACGTTTGCTTTCTTGCCGCTTTGCCCGCTGCAGGTCAGGATTTTGTCTTCGGCACGAATCAACTTTCTGCCGAAATTAGCCAGGCAGTGGCTCCGGCTTCCGCTTCTTTTTCTTTAGTCAATCGGTCTTCTCTCAATGATTCAACTGTCTCAACGATCCGAGCCGGACTTCTGCAGGCATTGCAGTCGCGTGGATGGAAAATCGGGAGGCCCGAAGGCAATGAAGTCGCAATCGCGATCACGCTGAATGAAAATTATCGAAACTATGTCTGGACTGCGGAGATCAGCAAGGCGACTTCGCGCGAAGTGCGAATCGTCGAGCTGGTGAAGGGAATCTCTGGCCGGGCGCAGGCAGACAATCACATCACGCTTTCACGATATCTGTTGGTTTCCTCGGAGAGCCCTTTGCTCGACGTTACTCTTCCGGAAGGAAAGGTTGGTGAAGGCGCGCATCTGCTGGCGCTTACCACGGCTGCGATCCAGCTCTTTCAGTTGCAGTCTGGTAAATGGCGTCCGTTGCAAACGCAACCGCTGGGTCGCGGTCCGCTGCCTGGCAGAGACATGCGTGGACGAATCGCATCGAACCAAAGCGGCGGCTTCGATGCCTATCTTCCTGGAGTCCACTGCATAGGAACGGCAACTAGTTCGTTGAACTTCTCGTGCCGCCAAAGCGACGATCCCTGGCCGCTGGCAGACGATCGCCAATCCCTTGCCTTTTATGCTCCGAGCCGGAACTACTTTAATGGCGTGCTTTCCTCTCCCAATGGGCAGAGCGGCACGGTGAATGCTTTCTTCTCTGCCGCAATTCTAAGCGACCGCGTTGCCTTCACGAATGTGGACGGGCATGCATCCGTTGTTCAAGCCGGCAAGTCAGCGCCAATTGCGGGAAAGTGGGGGAGCTCGATCGCTGCCGTTCAAAGCTCGTGTCGGACTGATCTGGCTCTGGCCAGTGCTGCAGGCGACTTTCAAACTGCTGATTCACTGTCTGCCTATGAAGTGGTGAACTCCGAATTCAGACCAGTCTCGGAATCGATGGCATTCACCGGACCGATCATGAGCTTGAAGACCGCCACGGACCATCAACAGGCGATCGCAATTGCCACAACTCCCTTCGGACGTTATGAAGCGTATCTGCTTACTGCTCGTTGCGGCACTTAGTCTCGCACCGATAGCCTGGACGGCCAGTCGTCCACGGTTCGGTGGCACGCTGCGCGTCGAGGTGCGCGGAGCAATCAGTTCCTTCGAGATCACGGACGACGCCAACGCTTCCCGCGCACTTTTGCGGGATCTTGTCCTGAGTAATGTCTGCGATCGCCTGATTACTCTGAATGCAAACGGCGATCCACAGCCGTCGCTCGCAACCACCTGGCGCTCGGAGCGCGATGCGCGAACCTGGTACTTCGTAATCCGCGATGGCGTGAACCTGCAGAGCGGAACCGTGCTGACGCCGCAGGCGGTTATCACGGCGCTCTCTGCGCAGAATCCAGATTGGCACGCGCGAGCCTCTGGCAATGAACTACTGATCCAATCTGAAACGCCCGTCCCAAACATCCTTTACCAGTTAGCGGCACCGCATAATTCCATCTGCCTGTCGGGCAACAACGGACAATGGATCGGAAGCGGTCCACTTCAGATCGGCGACTTCCAACCGGGACAGCAGATTGAACTACGCGCCTTCGATGACGCGTGGCAGGGACGTCCATTCCTCGATCGCGTTCGCATTCAGATGGGCAGATCATTTGCCGATCAGGCGGCCGACTTGCAAACAGAACGTGCCGATCTGATCGAAAGCGATCCTACGCAAACACGTCCCGCCGCTGCCGGAACTTTGAGCTTTACAGAACCGGTTGAACTGTTCGCGCTTGCGTTCACGCCCAATCATCCTGCGAATGCGGACCCCAGTGTGCGTGAATCGTTAGCGCGCTCGCTGGATCGTAACTCCATCCATTCCGTATTGCTGCACAGGCAAGGGCAGCCCAGCGCGTCATTGCTGCCCGAATGGATCTCTGGCTACGATCATCTATTTAAGAGCACACAGGATGTTTCCGCGGCGCGGCAGCTCCGCAACCCGCTGGGCTCACTTCTACCGCTCTCGCTCACCTTCGACGCCAATGATGATCTGGCTCGGCTTGTTGCTGAACGCGCTGCGTTGAATGCCCGTGAAGCGGGGATAACCTTACAACCTCGCGCTGAGAATCCGTCATTTCGCTGGTTCAATGCCGATGTAAGGTTGGTTAGATTGCGCCTGGGCTCGCCCGATAAGGGAACGACGCTCAGCAAAATAGGCAGCATTCTTAATGTTCCAAAGCTCCAGGGAGCCCAATCAGCGGCAACGCCGGAGGCGATGTTCGCCGTCGAAAGCGATGCGCTCAAAGACTATTCGATTATTCCGATCGCCCACGTTCCCGAGGCGTACATCAGGGCCTCTACTGTTCACGATTGGTCGATGACGAGCTGGGGAGACATAGGGCTTGCCGATTTGTGGGTCGAGGCTCCGAAATGAGCCTGCGCACGCGGTTGCTGTTGGTTTTCGGCGGAATCGTTGTCATCACGGTTGCTTTGATCTCATACGCTGTTTCGGTTGGAGCACGAAGATCGTTTGAAAAAGTAGACAATCAGCGAGCCACTGCAATCGCGGGCCAATTTCAGCGGGAGTTTGAGCTGCAGGGCGACGCTTTGTCGCTGCGCGCGGCTGCAATCGCGCGCTCACAGCCGTTGCGCAATATGGCGCTGGCCCTGAGCTCGCCCGGCGGGGATCGAGCGCCTTACCTGAATCTTGCAGGCTCGCTTGCTGCCGAACAGCAACTCGACTTCCTGGAGATTCTTTCCCAGGATGGAACCATAATCTCGTCAGCACAGTGGCCTGCACGTTTTGGTGTGCACTTGCCCTGGGCAGAGGACGTCCCAAATTGGAACCGCGAGCGGGCATTCTTGCAATATGAGGAAACGCCTGACGCCGCGGAACTGGCCCTGGTGTCGGTCCGCGAGCTGGCAGTGGTAGACAGAAGATTCATTATCGTAACCGGCCAGAGAATTGACTCCGGCTTCTTGAGGAACCTCGTTGTGCCAGACGGCACTCGCGTGCTCTTATGGCAACCATCGAGCAGCGCGGGAGAACTGAAAGATGATCGTGGAACAGTGAGCGTGCCGGCGGAATTGAGGCCGGTGCTCGAGCAATCAATGCGGCAAAGGCAAGAAGTGAAGCAGCGCATTCGTTTGGACGACAGTCCAGATGGTGCGTACATGACGCATGCGATTCCGCAAACCGGGCGCGATTCAAAACGACCGCTCGCCATCCTGGTGGTCGCCAGCAGCAGCCGCGACCTTCGCGATCTTCAGAAACAGATTCGCAATATTGGCCTTGTTGTGGCGATTGGTGGCATCGTGCTGAGTATCTTGGCGAGCGGATGGTCTGCGGGCCGCATCAGTCGTCCGATCGAGGAACTTTCTGCAGCTGCGCAGGACGTCGCTGCAGGTAACTGGGAGCGCAAGGTCGACGCTGCTTCCCGCAATAATAAGGATGAGGTTGCGCAGCTCGTGGCATCGTTCAATCAGATGACCGATGAGTTGCTGCGGCAACGTGATCGCGCGCTGCAAGCGGAGCGCGTGGCTGCCTGGCGTGAACTCGCTCGACGCTTGGCGCACGAACTCAAGAACCCAATGTTTCCCCTTCAGATTACGATTGAGAATCTGATGAAAGCCCGTCAGCACAACTCGCCTGAGTTCGAGGAGATCTTCGCGGAGAGCGCATCGACGCTGCTGGCCGAACTCGGCAACTTAAAGAAGATCGTCGGCCGCTTCAGCGACTTCTCGAAAATGCCAGTTCCGCAGTTACAGCGCGTGAACCTAAATCAAATCCTGGAGGAGATCGCGAAGCTCTTTACTCCACAGCTGGCCTCGGCAACCAAGCCGATTAAGTTGGAGACCAAGCTGTGCTCAAGCGATGCCACTATCTCCGCTGATCCAGAACTCCTGCGGCGGGCCTTTGAGAATCTAATGCTGAACGCGATCGATGCCATGCCGGACGGTGGCGTTTTGCGAATGGCTACCTCGGCCGATGATGGGAGCGTGGCTGTCGAGATCTCAGATACAGGCGCCGGCATGGATGCCGAGGAGGCGAGTCGCGTCTTTACTCCTTATTACACGACCAAGCAACACGGCACCGGTCTTGGATTAGCCATTGTTCAATCAGTGATCAGTGACCATGGAGCGAGAATCTCGGTACACAGCCGTCCAGGGGAAGGCACCACCTTCCGCATGGAATTTCCGCGGCAGCCCGCGAAACGGAGCAACGACGCGGTAGTAGGAAGGGCTTAGCGTGGCCAAGGCGCATCTGCTGATCATCGACGACGAAGCGAATACTCTGGCCTCGTTGTCGCGCGCTTTCCGCCTCGCTGGGCATGAAGCCACGGTTTGCGATCAACCTGCGCGGGCGCTCGAACTCGTCAAGAACCAGGCTTTCGATTTGATCCTTTCCGATGTCGTAATGCCGGGAAAAGATGGGATCGCATTGCTCGAAGAGATTAAAGCACTTGGAGTCACAACGCCCGTAGTCATGATGTCCGGCCAGGCGCACGTGCAGATGGCCGTTCGCGCAACCAAACTGGGCGCAATCGACTTCCTGGAAAAACCCATCTCCACCGACAAGCTCCTGCTGACCCTCGAAAACGCGATGCGGCTCACTCGTCTCGAGCGAGAAAACCGCGAGCTGAGGGGCACGCTGGGGAAACATGAACTGGTGTGGCGCGGCGAGGTAATGTCCCGCCTGATGGCACAGATTGAACGCGTGGCCGCGAGCGAGACTCGCGTGTGCATTCTTGGAGAGACCGGGACGGGAAAAGAGCTGGTTGCACGTACGCTTCATCAGAAGAGTCCACGCAATGCAGAGCCGTTCATAACGCTGAATTGTGCCGCTGTGCCGGCTGAATTAATCGAGAGCGAACTTTTTGGGCACGAAAAGGGATCGTTCACTGGAGCTGCCGCCCGTCATGTTGGCAAATTCGAACAGGCCAACGGAGGCACGCTCTTTCTGGACGAAATCGGTGATATGCCGTTGGCCATGCAAGCCAAGCTATTGCGCGTCCTGGAAGAAGGAGAGGTAGAGCGCGTCGGGGGGACTGGAACAGTGAAGGTCGACGTACGCGTGATAGTGGCGACCCATCGCGATCTCGCCGAGCAGGTTCGGCAAGGCAAGTTTCGCCAGGACTTATTCCACCGCGTCTATGTCTTTCCCCTTACGCTGCCACCACTGCGCGAGCGGCGCGACGACATTCCCGTCCTGATTGAGCACTTCCAAAAACAGATCGCCCGCCAGAACAATTGGAAGCCGGCCGAATTTACAGCCGATGCCATCGCAGGATTGCAGAGGTACCCCTGGCCCGGAAACGTCCGCGAACTGCGTAACGTGATCGAGCGTCTGCTCCTATTGGCGAACAACAATGTTGTTGATGAGGCAACGGTGAGAATGGCGCTACCTGCAACGGAGAGCATGCCGGCAAGTTCTGCGCCCGATGGTCACGGCACTCTCGCTGAGCGCATGGATCAAGTCGAAAGAAGCATCATCCTGGCCGAACTCGATCGCCAAAAGCACCACATTACCAACACGGCAAAATCGCTCGGCGTGGAGCGCAGTCATCTCTACAAGAAATGCCAGCAGTTGGGGATTGATCTGGCGAAAGAAAAGAAGGGACAGGGTTAGTCGATGCATCGCAACGAACACCCCAAAGCACGTAATCATCCACCCGAGTACCTGCTTGAACCAAATCAGCAACTAACTTAGTAATCACAATTTCAACTAGCTGCCCTAAACCCGGTGCTATGTTGTAGTTGCTCTGTCGACATCCGTCACTTCGTCTGTGGTGGATAACAATTCGAAAATCTTCCGCCTCTTTGCCGTCCTGAGAACGATTGCCGAGGTCGGGCCCGTGGCCACCGCGGATCACGAATTCTCCGATGCTGCCCGGCAGATTCTCGAGCGCATCCTGCGCGCTTTTGATGCCGAGCAGGCCGCGCTCCTGCTTCTGGATGGTGCCGCTGCGAAGCTCACTTGCGTCGCTGCCACCGGATTTGCTGGCCTGACTGCTCACTGTGTGCTGCCGCTCGTTGGCGTTCCCCAGCATCACTGGAACCAGACGCGAGCACCGCGAGTAACCAACCGCCAGCAGGACATCCAGGAACTTTTCGGCTCTTCGCAGACTCCTTTCCTCAATTCCATCAAATGCTTTGCGCCGCTGCGTGTGAGTACTGGCCCGGTTGGCGCTCTCGTGCTCGGTGCACGGCAAGGCCAGGAAACCTACGGCGCCGCTGACCTCGAAGCGCTGGAGATGCTGGCTCCGCACTTGGCGTTGGTGCTGCACAATCACTCCCTCGCCGAATCACTGCGTCATCAGATCGCAGACAATCTCCGGCTGCTCAGCTCGCTTCACCATTCCTATGACGATGCTCTCGAGGCCTTCGCCACCACGATTGACTCGAAGGATACTTATCTGCGAGGACATTCGGTCCATGTTGCGCGTTTCTCTGCCGGAATCGCGACCACTTTGGGAATGAACGAGGACGAGGTTGTAGGAATTCGCGCGGCTGCCCACTTGCATGACATCGGCAAGGTCACGGTGGACAAGCAGTTTTTCGCTAAAGCCTCCACGCTGCGGCCGGAGGAGTTTCGCGCAATTGCCGACCACACTGTGATGGGCCACCAGATCGTCTCCTCAGCCCGCTTCCCTTGGCCGCAGGTACCGGAGGTCGTCCGCTGGCATCACGAACGTGCCGACGGGTCGGGGTATCCCGATCGCCTTCATAACGACGAGCTTCCGCTTTCGGTACGCATCGTCGCTGTCGCCGATACGTTTGACGCCATGACTAGTGATCGTCCATACCGGCAATCTAATTCGGTGATGAGCGTGTGTCACGAACTTGTCAGGCTATCTCCGTCGAAGTTCGATTCGAGTGTGGTGCAGGCGTTGCTGGTGCACTTACGGCGCGATCTGGAGAACAAGAGCGCCACACGGTTGCTGCCACAACAAAAGACGGCGCAGGTCACCGTGGCAGATATCGACAAGCTTTCTTGCGACCTTGTAGGACGCCTCACGGGGCATCGAGTGTATTCGGCGTGAAAATCTGCATTCGTGTTTTCCGCGATTGAGTTTGAGAAAAAAGATCGACCGCGAATCGGGGAACTCGCACCTTGTACTCAATTGAAGAGATTTGCGATGCGATGATCACTGCAGGATCGGCCGCAGCCCTTTGCCGCAGTGAACAGGATTTTCTCCTCTGTGCACTGCAGGCCGCCGGCGAGTTGCTGGAGGTGAGCTGCGTCGTCTTTTATCCCGCAACTGGCTCTCCATTTGGTCAGATCGGCACCTTGCGCGTGAACCAGCGCGCCGGCAGTGATCTTGAGACTCCCGAAAACCTCCCCACGGCCTTCAGCGATTATCTGCGCCGTCAGCCACGGCGCATCATCGTCTCCGGCGACTGGGACGCACTCAGCACACTTCTGCCCTCGTTCGACTTTTCCTGCTGTGCGTCGCTGTGGATCTCACTCGGCAACGAAGACTACACTTTCGGTACCCTGGCCTTCTTCGATCACGCCTCGCGCCGCTTCGACCGCACTCAGCAGAAGATCTCTGAACTGATCGCGCACGTGATCCGCCTGGGTTTGGAATCGCAAGCAGGCCGTCAGACGCTGCAAAGCAGCGAGGCGGCGAACTATCACGAATTCTCGAAGCTGGTGGGGGGCGTAGCCCGCGATCTCATCAATCCGGTCACGGCGATCTTTGGCTACATCGAATTGCTGAAGGCCGAATCCGTGGAGCCACGCTCGGCGCATCTGGTCACGCGCATGGAAGAGCAGATCGAAAAGGCACGCAAGGTCATCGCCACATTCTCCACCGGCTCGGAACTACAAAAACTACGGGGAAGCGATATTCCAACCGTCCCGCGGGCAGAACTCGAGCGGCCAATCGCTCCGTCTAAGCCAAAGACGGAAGCAGCGGCCACGCCGATATGGCAAACGACCACTCCACAAGCAAACGCCGGAGCACGCATTCTGCTCGTGCAGCGCAGTGAAGCCGTGCTCGAATTCCAGCGCTCGGTCCTGAGCGCCCTGGGTGCCGAAGTAATTCCCGCACTTTCCGCCAGCGACGCGCTCGATCACCTTCGAACCACAAAGATGGACGCAATCGTTCTGGATGACGAATTGGAAGAACCTCTCTCCAGCAAGCGATTGGTCTGGTGGGTCCGCGAAAACCGGCCGGAACTCGCCGAACGAATGTTGCTCACGGTGTCACGGAAGCCAAGCCGCGAAACGCGAGAGATTCTGGAAATCGCTATGCTCCCCCACGTAACTAAACCGCTCGAAGTACTGGAACTCTATTCCCGCGCCCAGCAGGTGCTGCAGTCAGGAAAGAATCCTCATCTGCTGCAGTAGGACATCCAACGTCATCTAGGCCCGAAGGGCCAAAAGAAGCAGACCAGCGGCGTGAGCCCTGGGTTCAGGTTCTATTTTGAATTCGAGTCCCGGAGGGACGGCACCTGCACGTGCCCCCGAGACAATGAGAGAGAATCTGCGAGCTCACGCAACCGATGCGACTTTCACTCCTGCACTCGCGACCAACATTCGCACTTTGTGTCTCCAAGCAAACACCAAAGCCGTTCCGATAACCGCAAGGGAAACCGCCAGGCCAGTCCACACACCCACTGCGCCAAAACCGCGCGTGAATCCTAGGTAATACCCAAGAGGCAAACCCACAACCCAATATGCGACGAACGAGCTGAACATCGGAATGCGCGTCTCGCCTGCTCCGCGTAAGGCTCCTGTCGCAACGGTCTGTAGTCCATCGAACAGCTGAAAGGCTGCGGCCACCAAAAGCAGCATCACGCCAACTCGCATCACCTGAGGATCGGGGCTGAAAGCCCGGACAATCATCCGCGGCGCAAACACGAGCACCAGCGCGGCGAGGGTCATAAATCCTGCACCCATTGACAGCGCCGCCCATCCCGCACGGCCGGCCGCGACGGGATCGCGACGTCCAATCGCCTGCCCAACGCGCACCGCCGCCGCTGAGCAAACACCCAAGGGAACCATATAGGTCAGACTCGCACAGTTGAGCGCGATCTGATGCGCAGCAACCGACGCCGCATCGAGACGCGCAATCAGCGCCGTTGCCGTCGCAAAAACGCCAATCTCGAAGAACATCTGTACGGCCACCGGCAATCCGATCCGCACCAGCTCACAGATTCGTGCAAAATCGGGACGTAGTGGACGATCGAGCAGCGGCAGATTGTGCCGACGGTGCTGCCACACTACGACCGCAAACAACACAGCCGCCATATATGTGCGCGAGATGCACGTGGACCATCCCGATCCCGCAACGCCGTATGGTGGGAATCCCAGATGCCCGTAAATGAGAATCCAGTCTCCAACCAGGTTCACAACGTTGGCCGAGATGAGCGCGAAGGTCACCGGCTTCACCAGATTCACCGCCTGAAGATAGCGGCGAAATGCGAAATACAGCAGCAAAGGAAGCGTGCTCCAATTCATTGCTCTCAAGAACGGCAACGCTTGCGCAAGAACTTCGGGATTCACTCCCATTCCGGGAAGCAGCCGCCCGATGAGCCACACAACGAACATGGAAGCCGGCGCGAGCGGAGCGACGATGTATATCGCGTTGAGCAGTGAATGGTTCGCGTCTGCTAAATCTCCAGCGCCAAAAGACTGTGAAACTTTCGTGTCCAGTGAAAACAGAACGCTGCCGCCAAACATGGCAGCCGTATAAAAGATGACGCCGCCCAGGCTGACGCCGCCGATGGCCTGAGCACTGTTGGGCATGTGGCCCACCATGATGGTGTCCACCAGGCCCATCGCCATCCACCCGATCTCAGCCAGGACGAGCGGCCACGCCAACGTAAACACGCTGCGGGCTTCCGACTTAATCTCCTGGAGAAATCTCTTGGTCATATTTATTTGCGTTCCAATTCGAATCGAACCCTGAAAATCTAAACCTGTCATTCTGAGGCCTGAAGTTGGCCGAAGAATCTCCCGCAATGCCTCGAACTGCTTTGCAACATCCCGGTTCTTCGGCCCGAGGGGTATCTTCTAAAAATCCTGAATTGAGTACTAGAGAAGATTATGGAACGAACCTAACAGACTCAGGAAAGCCCGCAATTCTTGGGGCGCTGTTGAATCGAGCCGGGATGGAAATTCAGTACATCGGAATTCTTGGTTATTTTCTCTTACTCTACCGAAAACAATCGTGCCAGTCCAAACGCAGCGGCTGCCGCGAGGCCGCCCGTGAGCGTCGTTTGTATCGCGCTGCGCAGCGGGGAGATTCCAGCAACTCGCCCCTTAATGAAACCGAAGACCGCAAGCGCCACGATCGTGATGAGCACTGACCACATCAGCGCCGAATACACGTTGTGCAGAAAGATGTAAGGCGCAAGCGGAATAAGTCCTCCCACGATATACGACGCTGCAATCGTCGACGCGCTGTTCCTCGCGCGCTGCGGCTCAGGCTTCTCCAACCCAAGCTCGAAGCGCATCATGAAATCCACCCAGGCCTGCGGCTTACGCTTCAGTGCATTCAAAACCGGCGTGCTCTCCTCCTGACTCACACCATAGGTGCTGAAGATCTCGTAAATCTCCCGCTCTTCATCCTGAACACGCTCGACGATCTCACGCTCCTCGCGCTGGCGCTCGCTGTGATAGTGACTCGCGTCACCCTTGGCCGCTAGGTATCCGCCCAGTCCCATAGCGATCGAGCCAGCCGCAATCTCGGCCGATCCTGCAAGGACGATCAGCCGAGTCTGGCTCACGGCGCCCGTCAATCCTGCCGCCAGCGCGAAGGGCACAGTTAAACCGTCGGCCATTCCAATGACAATGTCCCGTACCAGATTTCCCGAAGCAAAATGCCGCTCCACATGGAGAAGATCCGTATGTTCATGAGCCATGCAAACAAGACTAGCCGAATCCAATGACTCTGCCGAGTGTGCAAAGATGGTTCGGTTAACGTGAGTTGCGTTTAACGTGGTTCCGGCCGCCCTCGGCCGGGCTCTTCCCAAAAAGACTCCCAGACTGTTTTAGCAACAAAAGCCCCGCCGGTCCTTGCTCCGCAAAGCGGTTTTCCACAGCGAACGACGGATGAAGCCTTGAGTACGTCGACCGGTTGCGTGCAATTCACGAACAGCGTCGACTTGGTAACCGCACTCATATTCACCACGGCGCTCACGATGGTTGTTCCCGATGCGGGAAGTGTGACCGCGTTGTGTGCCAGGTCCGCGGGTGAGTAGACCAAGTGAGGCTGCGGCCGCGGCGTGATGGTCCTTCCACCCTTGTCCACATCCGGCGGAATGTTGGTCGATTGCGCTATGGCAATGAGCGCCGCACTCGCTGCAAGCAGGCCGAGCAAGATGATTCGATTCATGAAGGCTCCTTAGGTAGGAAGGTTGGATTGCACCGCAAGAAGACCAAAGCCCCGGTGCCGAGCTCGGAATCAATCGCAGCGGCCACAGAAGAGATAACCAGGATGTCACCGATCGGTTACTTTGTGGAATGTCACCGATCGGTTACTTTGACAAAGATGTCACCGATCGGTTACTTTGTGGAATGTCACCGATCGGTTACTTTACAAACAAAGCCAAGCCCGTACGCCTCAGTGAACCATCATGCTGATAAGAACACCCGCTGACCTGGGAGCCCTCATAAAAGAGAGAAGAATCGCACTCAAGCTGGACCAGGAAGCACTGGCGAAGGCCGTTGGAACCAGCCGCAAATGGATCGTTGAAGTAGAAGCCGGAAAACCCCGTGCTGCTGTTGGTTTAATCCTGAGAGCCCTTCGTTCGCTTGGCGTAACGTTGCAGGTCAACACTTCGGGCCAGCCTGAGCGTCGTCCTAAGTCCTCGCCATCGTTTCCTCAAGTGGATCTCGACGCTCATCTGGAGTCGTTCAAGCGACGCAATGACTGAAGAACTCATCGCGCTGGCAGACAATTTTGAAGTCGGGCGCGTCCTGAAGCAGGGCGGGCGTATCTCTTTTACCTACAACCACGCCTGGCAGCGCCATGCAGACGGCTTTCCCATGTCGCTTTCCATGCCGCTGATTATGACCGATCATGGCCATGCTCCGATCGAGGCATTTTTGCTAGGACTGCTGCCCGACAATGTAAACGTTCTCGACAAATGGGCTCAACGGTTCCATGTATCCGCCCGAAACCCGTTCGCTCTGATGAAACACGTAGGCGAGGACTGCGCCGGAGCCATCCAGTTCATTCGTCCCGAGCGCCGGGAACAATTACGTACCGAATCGGCAAAATCGGAGATCCAGTGGCTGACCGAGCAAGACGTCGCCGAGCGCCTGAGACTATTACGAGAGGATCACTCTGCCTGGCGAATTGCTCGGGATACCGGCCAGTTTAGCCTCGCCGGCGCCCAGCCCAAAACGGCACTCCTGTTTCGCAAAGGACGATGGGGAGTTCCCTCAGGGAGAACACCAACCACGCACATTCTGAAACCGCCAATGGGCGAGTGGGAAGGCCACGCCGAGAACGAACACTTCTGCCTGGAGCTTGCCGCCCGCATGGGTCTCATCGCCGCCAAAACCACGGTGGAGCGCTTCCAGGACGAAGTCGCGATCGTCATCGAACGCTATGACCGCATCCCAATTTCCTCAGGATTCATTCGAATCCATCAGGAAGATATATGCCAGGCCATGGGTCTGCCGCCGACGCGGAAGTACGAGAGCGAAGGCGGTCCCAATATTCAAGACATCGCAGAGCTGTTGCGAACCAACTCCAAACGCCCGGATGAAGATCTCAGCGCCTTCGTTGACGCCGTTGCGTTCAACTGGTTGATCGCAGGCACCGATGCGCACGCCAAAAACTATTCAATACTGATCGGCGCGCAGGGCACGATTCGTCTCGCTCCGCTCTACGACGTCGCCAGCATTCTTCCCTATCCGGGGATCCACGTCCCGAAACTAAAGATGGCGATGAAAATTGGAGGTCACTACGACCTGCGTATGATCGGCCTCCGCCAATGGAAGGCCATGGCAACCCAACTTCGTCTCGATGAGGAACAGCTTGTTCAACGCCTGCAAACGCTCGCAGCCGAGCTGCCCGACCAGGCAACTTCGGTGGCGCGCCGCATTGAGCGCGAACTGAAACATCCCATCATTAAGCGCCTCGCCGAAGCGGTCACAAAACGCGGCCGGCAGTGCGCGCAACTGCTCGAGGTGTGATCGCGGCGGAACTACCGCACACCTAGCGCAGCCCTTCGGCCAGTTCCTTGTAGTACTGCCAAACGCCACCCTTGTCTTGATTCAGATGGAGCAGTGCCTGCGTGCAGGCATCGACCTGATCGTCGTGCGGAGCGTTGGGGAAGCGGGTTAGCTCTTCGACAAAGTCGCCCACCCATGTGGCACAGCCTCCCCCGGCCGCGAGCTCGGGTAGAAATACATTCCGAGCTTCGAACAGCGGCGAGACCGCATGCAAACGGCCCATTTTGGAATCCGTAGGCTGCACGGCGATGATGCCGCTAATCTCCGTTCGCAGCGCCGAGATCACCGCAGGACCGTTGGCTTTGTCCTCGATCAGCTTGGCCGTGGCTTGCGGATACTTGTTCGTCATCTGCTGGATAGCCTGTTTGGTGCGGACAAAGTCCATGCGCTCGCGAACTTGATCCACCAGGTAGTAACTGCTGTTCAAGCGCAGCCAAACCTGCCCAACCACGTAGTCCGCCTCGCGAGTATCTTTAAAACTGCAATCCCAACTCTGCACCCACGTGCCTTTTGTTGCCGGCAGTTCCCGGTAGTACTGAATCCAATTGCGCTTGACGATGCCACCTTCGAGCGGCGCCGGATTCTGCTGATACTGGCCGGCATACGCCCATGAACCCATGCCGGTCTTCAGCTCAGCGAGGACTTGGTGAGAAAAGCGCTCTGGCCACAGCAACTGTCCGGCTGTGGGCTCGTAGGTATGCCCGTTGACCTCCCACCGCATGTCTTCTTCAAACTCGGCCGGAAGCTTCAGGTGCGTCCACGCGTTCGGCTCCTGACTGAGAACGTGCCCGGTGAGATCGCTGTCGTGCAGCCGCTGCATGATCAGGATGATCGTTCCCGTAGCGGGATCGTTCAGCCGTGACCGGAACGTCGCGTCAAAGTTGCGATTCGTCGCCTCACGCTCCTGGTCGCTGAACGCCTTCTTCGCGTTCATCGGATCGTCGACGATCAACTCGTCGCATCCTTTGCCGGTCGCCGATCCCGTGATCGAGGTGGAGAACATCACGCCACGGCGCGTGTTCTCGTACTGCGTCTTCAGGTTCTGATCCTTCGAGAACCTCACGCGATTTCCCCAGGCAGCGCGGTACATCGCGGAGTTGAGCACGTTCCGGCGAAACACCGAATGATCGGTGCTGAGCTCATCGGAGTAACTCACAAACATGAATCGCCGCTCTGGCTGGGTGCACCATCGCCAAACGGGATAGAACACCGTACAGAGCAGCGACTTCATGCTCCGCGGAGGGACGTTGATGATTAGCCGGCGGCACTTACCCTGCGCAACTTCGTTGAGGTAGTCGCAGAGGAGATCGAGATGCCAGTTCCATTGGAGCGTCGTGGTAGGTTCCAGAATGGACCAGAAGACGTGAACAAATGCCTTGAGGTCGCGCTCAGCTGTGTGCCTGCGCCTGAGATACCTTAGGCGCCCGAGCTTGGCTCGGTCGCCTCTTTTTGGTTTACTAGCTGATCGCCGGGATGGAGCCGAGGCGGCCTTCAAGTTCGGCGATTTGCGCGTCCAAGTCTTCGTCACTCAGCGCTTCTTCCTCAGCCGTCGGCTGGAGCCATGATTTGCTGCTCTTCGACTCTGGTTCCTCGTGCTTCACCTTCGCCAGGTCAATGGGCTGATCGCCGCACAAGGCGATGGCCGTCTTGATTGCCTGCAGACGCAGGCTCAAGGACGACTCAGGATGAACTGCGACCTCATACAGAGTCACACTCAATATCTCGCCCCAAGGATCGTCCGAACCTTCTGGTTTCTGTTTCAGCGTTCTGCGACACGCCCGCGTAAACGCCTTAGCGTCCGCGCGCGAAACGCGTTTTCTCTTCGGCTTTGCTTGTTCGTTGGTTCCGCTCATAGTGATTCCTAAATCAGTACCGGCGGCGGTAGCCGCCGGGTTGATGGGAGCGCAAGCGACTACTGCTCTCGTGACTCGCTAACCGGCAGCTACTGCCGCCGGTACCGCTGTGCTCCGGCGGACATGTTTCCGGCCGCTGACTTACCAGCAGCAGCAATAAGAGTTGACCATTCAGGCGCATAATGTGCACCTGTGATGTTTTTGATCTCACTGCGAGCTCTCACGATAGTTATCGGGATGATCCTCGCGCTAGTTCTCGTCTTCCTGATCATCCGCCGCGCCTCGTGCCGGTAATCGCAGGGTCCGCGCATGGCGGGCACTCCGGCGACGCCGAAATGCGATGGGTTAGCCGCTTTCAACGCCGTCGGAGTGTGCTTGTGGGAGTTCTCGTTAGCCGTTAGCAGCACCGCCCCCGACTTGTGCCGGCTTGTTAAGCTATTCGTCCCGTGTAGTCGGCCTCTGGAGGAACAATGCTTCACAAAATTGCGCTTTGGTTCCGGCTTTGCTGCCTAGTGTGCGTAACTTCTGTTTCTGGGGTTGCGCAGAGTGCAGCGCAGACTTCGTGCGACGCAGTTCTTAGGGACTACTTTGCATTGTTTCCAAAATCAGAGTTAGCGCTAGAGCATTTAAGAATGGAGGAGCAGTCTCATCAACAACGTGCTGAGAAACCCTACATGCAAGTTCTGCGCAATATGGGACTCAAGCAGGTGACGGCTGAGATAGACATCCTGTGGGATGGTGGCATCGTCGAAGCCCAGGCTGTGAATGTTAAATTCTCAGATTCGTACAGATACGATCACCTACCGGAGGCACAATTCAAGGACATCGATTCTGCCCAGATCGGAACGCTAAGGCGATTTTTCCGTATAGTCATGGCACAGGAAGCTAGAGAGGACCTGGTCAAAGAGATTAGAACCGGCTTTGTTGCGGGGTACAAAACCGAGCCGCTCGTGCTCGCAACGTTCGGTTACACACTCTTCGACACCCCTTGTATTCCTCCTCGTGTCTACGGCCCAGGAAGTGAAAGCATCATCACCGTAAGGGAGTTGCTGACGATGAAGCCCATCCTTTAGCTTCACCCGATTCCTCCCCATCCCTCTACTGCCGCAATCGCGCGCTTCGATCCACACGCATAAGCATGAATCGTCGCCGGCCCAATCCGCGCGCTCTCATCACGCAGATTCTCCGGACGATGAAACGCAAGCCGAATCGCTTTGCCGCGATTGATGCAGGTAGCCGCGCGATCGCGAACCATGCGGATCGCGACCTCGCGCATCACGTAATACGCGGGTTCGGCCCAGGTGGGCTGGAAGAGACGAAAAACAGGTACGCGGTTAATGGGCATGTACTTGGCCTCAGTATTTCGTTTCAAACTGGTCCCAGGTATCCCCGACAATCGGGTGATCGGGCCATCGGGTGATCGGGTGAAGTAACCGCCTGTGATTCAGGCGGTCACACGTCGCCGAATGTTCAAGAGGTGCAGGCCGATGGAAGAGAGTCTTCCGAAAATCTTTGGCAGCGCCGCTCCTGCCGGTGGTCGGCGGACCTGCCTGGGTCCGCCGAGTTCTCGTGATGTGCCGGCCCAGCTCGATCGCGCTTCGCTGGGCTTGTTTTCATTCCCCGTCTGCAGATGCTTGGTACGACGAAATGGGGTCGAAAGTCAACGGCAAAATTCCGGTTATGGAACGACGGTATCGCCGGTTTTGTGGATTTCCCGCGCATCGCCACTCTTTCTATATGCCGCCTTCCCGAATGAGGAAAAGGACTCGACTTTCCAAAAGATTCTTTTTTTCTGCGCCTCGGCTTGCCTGCCGCGCCGCTCATTCGTCGTCCTCCTCGAGCAGCGGAGCAAGCAGATCCCAGGGGATTCGGCCATGCTGCACGGCGTCAGGATCGAAGCATTCGTAAAAAGGCAATTCGCGTTGTGTGAGACCGTGTGCGAGATAGCGCCAGGTAGTTTGCCTGGAGCAGATGGGGCAAACGATTGACCAGTCTGCATCTGGCGTGTGCGAGCGCGGCAGCGCCAGGCGAACCGTGTCGCACTGAGCGCACCTCAACTCGAGATAAATGACCTCAAAAAGCGGCTGCGAGGGCTCCGAAAGTGCCTCGGAATCCCCTGAATCAGCCCCAGTTTGACTTTGAAGATCGACGAACCGGTGCTCGCCGTAGAAACAGAACGTCTCCTCGGCGCACGAGGAGCACATCGGTCCGCAGTATTCGCAGAGAAGCTGCCCTGCCGCTCCGCAGGCGACGGCATTTTCGCCGGTCGGATCGTAGCCATTCGAGCGAGCAACCTCGCAGCGAAGGCCGATCGCCGACGGCTGTCTCGCAGGAGGCTTTGCTTGCCCGATGCCAAACCCTCGTCATTACTGGCGATTTCTGCTGGTGAAGTTGAGTTGTTGTTGCGAACGACGGAATTCTGTACGTCGTTCTTCGGTGGAAAAATCTGCAGCTTGTGGTGCATAGTCGGCACTCCGCAATGGGTTGTGCCAACTACCTGATTGGTGGCGGCGGTAGGACTCGAACCTACGACCTACGGATTATGAGACCGTCGCTCTAACCACCTGAGCTACACCGCCACATAACAAATGACCTGGGATTTCGGTCGGGAGAGAGCCTGAAGAGGTGGCTTCAGGACCGCAGCCGGCTGATCGGCCGCTGCTTTTGATTGTAAGTTTTCGAGGAATGGAGCGTCAAACGGCAGAGCTTCTAAAGCTCCTGAGCTGCTAAGCAGAGACAAAAGCGAAGGCGTTTAACACGGAGGACACAGAGGTAAAACCAAAAGCTAGAACACGGATTGCACGGATCGAACGGATCTGACGGATACAACTAAATCGGGTGATTTCGTAACCGGATGATTGGGTGATTTTCAATCGCGAAATCACAAAATCACAAACTTCCTCGTCATCCGTCCGATCCGTCTAATCCGTTAAATCCGTGTTCTTGCTGTTGGTTTTAGGTTTTACCTCTGAGCCCTCCGTGTCCTCCGTGTTCAATGCTTTCGCTTTTGCCTTTGCTTAGCAGCTCAGAAGCTTAGTAGCTTAGAAGCTGCTCATGCGCGCTCTTGCCATCATCCCCGCCCGTCTCGCCTCCACTCGTCTGCCGCGAAAAGTTCTGCGTGAGATAGCCGGACGCCCGATGCTCGCCCATGTAGTCGAAGCCGCGCGCCAATGTCCTCAACTGTCCGATGTCATCGTTGCAACCGACTCCGACGAGGTGCTCTCCGTCTGCAAAAAGAACGGATGGCGCGCTGAGATGACTTCTCCCACCCATCGCAGCGGCACCGATCGTATGTGGGAGGTCGCGCAGCGAATTGCAGCCGACGTTTACCTGAATGTCCAAGGCGACGAGCCGCTGGCGCGTCCCGAGCACATCTCAGCGCTGCTGGCGCCAATGAAGGACGCGCGCGTGATGGTTTCAACCGTGAAGACGCCGTGCAGCTCCGCCGATGTAAACAATCCCAACGCCGTAAAAGTCGTAACCGATCTCGCAGGACGCGCACTCTACTTCACGCGCGCCACCGTTCCCTTCGACCGTGACAACACCGGCGCCGTGAAGCGATTCAAGCATCTGGGCTTCTACGGCTATCGCCGCGAAGCGCTGGAGAAGTTCTGTTCATGGCCCGAATCGGAACTGGAGCGTTCCGAACGTCTCGAGCAATTGCGCTTCCTGGATCATGGCGTCGAAATCTACGTCGCGGAAACCCCGTATGACACCGTGGGAATCGATACCGAGGAAGATCTCAAGCGCGTCGAGCAAATCCTCAAGAGCAAGGTGTAAGCAACGTCTTAACCACAGAGGACACAGAGTTCACAGAGAAACCGCTCGATCATGTTTTCCTCCGTGTCCTCGGTGGTTGAAAGCGCTTGTCAATCCCGAGTCGCATGAACCTCGAGATATTCCGCTCTGATCTTCGTGGTGCCGTCGGTGGCCTGGTTGTACTCGTTCCACAGCCGGTCCAGGTCAGCATTGAGAGCCGCCTGGCCATTCTCGTCCAGCTTGGAGAACGCAACCTGAGTGGGTCCGAAATATTTGCGGAACAGCGCGAGCACTTCTGCTGGCGGAACCGGATACTCGAAGTCGCAGATGCGGCGCGTACAGTCTATCTCCTTTGCTCCGCCGCCGAGGCGCTGACGCACTACCTCTTCGTCTCCCCACAGCGCGGGCATAGGAATACCTGCAGGCGGTGGAACGTGCTTTCCGCTGGTGCGAAACATCTTTCCTACGAAACCCAGCGGCGTCCAGTTGGCCATCGCGATCAGCCCGCCCGACTTGGTAACGCGCAACAATTCTCGCGAAACCAATTCGGGACGCGGCGCAAACATCGCTCCGAAGGTTGAGATCACGACGTCGAACGACCCGTCGGGAAATTCCAACTGCTCGGCATCGCCTTCGCGCACCTCGACCTTCAGCCCTTCCTTTGCGGCTCGCGCACGGGCCTGCTCCACTAAATTCGCGGCGATGTCGACGCCGGTGACTACAGCTCCCGCTCGTGCCGCTGGAATCAGAGTGTTGCCGGTACCACAGGCCACGTCTAGAACGCGTGTGCCCGGCCGCAATTTCAGACGCGAGACAAATTCCTCCATCGCCTTCTCGGCATAGCGCGCGATCACGCCAAAGTCGCCGGCCATCCAGGTATCGCGCATCCGCGACTTCAGCGCAGAAAAATCAACCTCAGCAGGTTGCATGGGATCTCTCCTTGCGACAGGTATTGGAAATCGTGATGTGGGAAGAGGTCAATGCCGGCTCCTGGACGGAAATCTTTTCACCACGGAGACACGGAGAAAAGTCCCCGGAGGGAAACCACACAGGACACGAAGGATCACAAAGGCGTGCGGCTTTGATTCCCTTCGTCTGCCTTTGTGTCCTTTGTGGTTAGCTTTTATTTTTCTCCGTGCCTCCGTGTCTCCGTGGTGAAAGAGGGTTCTACTTCCCCTTCAACTTCTCCGCTCGTTCCAGCGCTTCGGCCGCCTTCTCGTGCATTCCCTTTTTCTCGTAGGCGTGAGCCAGCGCTATTTCTGTGTCGTAATCATCGGTATTTGTAATTTCATTTTGGAACGATGCAATGGCGTCATCGTAGAGTCCCAGGTCTGCCTGCGCCTGGCCCAGCCGGTAGTGCACGCCTTCGAACTCCGGACGCAGCCTTGCAGTGGTCTTGAATTCCTCAACGGCCTCGCGCAGATTCCCTTCGGCAGCCAGCGCCATGCCAAGTCCATAGTGCCCGCCAGGGAGATTGGGATGCTTGGCGACTAAGCGCGAGAATGTTTGCCGGGCTTCCGGCGCATGCTTCTCGGCGAGATAGTTGAATCCGAGGAAATATGTGGCGTCGTCGTTTTCAGGGTCGATTTCGAGGACGCGCTTCAACTCGGCCTCTGCTTGCGCGTACTGTTGCTTGCCGTAATAGGCATTCGCGAGATTGAAACGTGCAGGCACATAGCCCGGCCTCATCTGCACCGCGGTTCGTAGTTCCGCGATCGCCGCGTCGTATTTTTGCTCCCTGAGGAGCTCGATTCCATGCCGGGCATGAATCACGTAACCACGCGAACGCTCGAGTCCAAAGGTGATTCCCGCGAGAGTGAGGGCGGCGAATCCGATAATCGCGAAGCGGGCTCCCACGTCGTGTTCCGATGGCGCGACGCGCGCAATGAGCGCGCCGCAAAACAATCCCGCTACGAGTCCGCCAAGATGGCACAGGTTGTCGGTAGGCCCCGAGACCGCCCCGATGACGATGTTGTATCCCACGAAAAAAACGAGGCTGCGCAGCTGCGCCTGGATCACCGGACGCGGCAGCGAAAACTCGCCGAGATAGAAGCCGGCGATCAGCGCCCCAGCAAGCCCGAAGATCGCGCCGGAAGCTCCAACACTCAGCCGCTCCGGATGCACTCCAACGCTCGCAAGTCCACCGGCGACTGCGCTAGTGAAATAAATTGCGCCGAAGGTCCATGTCCCATAAAGGGACTCGCAGAGCGAGCCCAGGCTCCAGAGGCACCACATGTTGAATCCGACGTGAAGCAGACTGCCGTGGAGGAAGGCGTAGCTGAGCAGCCTCCACCATTCTCCGCCAAACGTAAGTGGACCGAAATTGGCTCCAGAACGAATGAGCTGCTGCGACGTGGGATCGGAGAACAGTCCGCCGCCAACTATGCCCATGGCGAGATAAACAAGGATGTTGATTCCCACCAGCGCCTGACTCAGGCTGACGGAACTCATGGCACTGCGCTGCCACGGCGGCGCTAAAACGGGCTGCGGGGCATCCTCCGGCAATTCGCCGCGCTGCGCTGCCTCGTGCTGGACACACCACGGGCAAAGCCGCTTTCCAAGAGAGAATCCCGAAAGCTTACGCCCGCAACTGGAGCAGTTCGCCACTGGTTAAAGGTGTACCACAACGCCGAAGTTTCAGGTTTCGAGCTTCCGAAGAGCCAGGCAGCCGCCTCTCACTATGGCGGCCAGATTCTTAATGAAGATTGTGGAAAGCAGGCTAACAACGAAACGAGTCGAACCCTAACACCTCTCCTTTTCTTTCCGACTTCCGCTGCCCTCCTTTAATATCAAGCTCTAATCACCGATGACCAACTCTGGCGAATTGTGTGGCACTAATCCGCCGAAACCGCGAGAGACGGTGTAGCAATGCGGCGAGCCTTACTTCGCATTGCTCTGGCACTCGTGAGCGGTTGCGCAGCTTGCCAAACTCCAGATCCCGCAGATCAAGTCTGCCCTCGTTTTGCGGAAGGCTCTAAGGTTCAGGATCCAGCCGAGCTGTACAGCGAGAATGGCCGCCTCGAGCTGACCCTTAACTTCAGGAGTTCAGTAGACGCTCATGGCCTGCAGCGCTTCTGCTATGCGACCGACGGCGGATTGCAATCGCCGACTTTGCATGTGCGGCCGAACGATCGTCTGGTCATCCACCTCCACAATGATCTCGTGCGGACACCGGATAGTCCGCAGCCTCGATCCACCGGCGATCCTTGCAATGGTGGCCCGATGAGCCCTGACTTCACCAACCTGCACTTTCACGGATTGAGCGTGCCGCCGACATGCCACAGCGACGAAGTATTGAAGACGCTCGTCGGACCGGGACAGACCTTCGACTATGAGTTGCAAATTCCCTCGAGCCAGCCAACGGGACTCTATTGGTATCACCCTCATGTCCACGGATATGGAGAAGCGCAAGTCCAAGGCGGAGCCTCCGGTGCCCTCGTCGTCGACGGCATCGAGTCATGGAATCCCAAACTCACCGGATTACCGGAACGAACGTTGATTCTCCGGGACCAGCTCATACCCGGCTCCAGGCCGGCTCGGTCGAACGTTGGCGTCGGACTCTTCGACAGGGCCAAGCGGCCGACACAGAAGCCGACTGGCCCATCTTGGGACATATCGCTGAACCACATTCCCATTACCTATCCTGCTTACACTCCACCAGCGATTGAAGCCAGGCCGCGGGAAAGGCAGTTTTGGCGAGTGGTGAACGCGGCGGCAGACACCATCTTCGATCTGCAACTGATCGTCAACGGAACGCCGCGGCCGCTAGAGCTTCTAGCTGTCGACGGCGCGCCTTTGAGCCGAGCCGTCATGCAACAAAACATTCCTCTTTCTCCGGGTGGACGCGTTGAGTTCATCGTCGTCGCTCCGGAGAAGGGCGACAAAGCGCAGCTCATCACAAGAAACTGGGAAACTGGACCCGACGGCGAGGTCAATCCGACGCGGCCGCTGGCAAACATCGCTGTCACAGAAACTGTGGCGAAAGAGAAGCGTCTCGACGGCTCACGTCCAACCAAGACAAAGTCTGGCCTGCAGTCGCTGCTCCAGGCGACTCCCGCGCAGCGGCGCCGGCTCTATTTCTCCGAAAAAGGGAGCGACGAGAGCCCCACAGGCGCTGCCTTTTTTTTGACCGTCGATGGGCAAGGGCCCGACGTCTTTCGCATGGGGCAGCCGCCGAACATCATCGCGCATCAAGGAACGGTGGAGGACTGGATCATTGAAAACCGGGCCTTTCAGGATCACGTCTTTCACATCCACCAGATGCATTTCGCGGTGCTCGAGGTCAATGGCAAACCAGTCCGCGATTCAGCGCTGAGAGACACCATCGACATACCGTTTTACGACGCAAAAGGAACCTATCCGAGCGTTAAGTTGCGAATGGATTTTCGCGATCCTAAGATCCTCGGCACGTTTGTTTTTCACTGTCACATCCTGCAACACCAGGATCAGGGAATGATGGGCACAATCCAGGTCGCTCCGCCAGGACGTCCATCGCGCATTTCCATCGCAGCTCCAACACACACGGTCACGCTTTATGACGTCGTCAGCGTAACCGCAAAACTTCTGAACGCAAACGCCACGGCCGCAAAAGGCGCTGTGCAGTTTGTAGTGGATAATTCTCAGATTTTTGAAGCGGCCCTCTCCAGTGGCGAAGCCACATTTACCGGCCTGATGTCCCAGGTTGGGAAACACCAGATCGCTGCAATCTACCTCGGCGACACGAACTTGTCGCCTTCGCCATCCACGTCTCTCTCGCTTAACGTCGTAAGTACTTTCTTTACACTTTCGCCCAGTCCCGATATTGCACTGAGGTCGCAGGCGCAATCGGCCGGTACCCCAGTCACAATCAATTCTGTCGGCGGATTTGATCAACCCGTGAAACTCAGTTGCTCACTCCCAAAGGAGATCAAAGCGGCCTCATGCTCCATCGCGCCATCGCTAGTCAACGGCAGCGGGAAGGCAACGTTGACGGTGGCAACTGGCGCAGATGCCGACAGCAGCCAGGAAGGACAGCAAGGCATGAGCCGCATCGCCCCCGGCAATTATCCTGTCACGGTTCTAGCGGTAAGCGGAAGCGGCGAAGCGGAAATCCAAAAGAAGCTGGTAGTAAAACTGAGAGTTGATTAGTAACTGAGCTGGACAACCAGGCCCTCAGGATGTCGCAAATATGAAGCCCAAACAACAATTCTCCGATGAACTCAGGACTCTGCTCAGCGAGAGCAAAGGTCTGCGCATTCGCGCCGGCACCACGCATCGTTTCATTGGCATTTGGGTTGTCGTCGTGAAGGATCGCGTCTTCGTTCGCTCGTGGAGCGTGAAGGCGAACGGCTGGTACAAGACTTTTCTCGAGGACTCGAGCGGCGCTATTCACATAGACGGCGACGAAATCGCAATCCGCGCGGTACCCGTTAAAGACAAGCGCCTGAGAGATGCCATCGACCAAGCTTACCTCGAGAAGTACAACACTAAGGGGTCGCTAAAGTACGCGAAGGACCTCGGCAGCGCGAAATCGAGAGCGACGACGATCGAACTCGTGCCGATAGCGCAATAGAACGCCGGAGGCGCGCAACCCAATCGCGGAAGCGTTGGGAAACCGTCAGATCATGAGTTTCGGAGCCCTATCGGGGCGGCACCTGGCTGGGCATCTCCGACACAAAATGGATTGATGCAATTTGTGCGTTGTGGTGCCGCGCCTACGGCGCTCACAAAATTGCCTGTCAGCCTGAAGTAGTCCCGCACGTCCTCAGAATTCAGACAATCGTCCCTGCACCGTGAGCCCCGCTGCGGCCCGTCCCCGCACAAAAAATTTACAACTAAAAATTCCGATAGCGCGCATCTCTTGCTGCGTGGCCTACTGGCCTCAACCAAGAAAACTTTGGGCGTGCCCGAAATGGGACGAACAGGAGAGCAGGGATTTTATGAAGCGCTTTTTGCAATCGACATTTCTTGCGGCGTCGCTGGCGGCATCATGGTGGCCGGCTGCCGCGCAAGTGCGCCGTCCTTATGTAGCGATTAAGGTGGACGTGCCGTTCAAGTTCAAGGTGGGCAACAGATCTTTTCGTCCCGGCAGTTACGAATTTCTCTCTGTCGGGACCAACCTGATGGCGTTACGGGATGCGCGAGCCCGCATCGTGGCGTCACTGGTAACCCGCTCTGTTGAAACCGGAGTGATTGCACCATCCACCAGATTGGTGTTCCATCCTGAGAAGAAACAACTCTATCTTGCTCAGATAAAAATTCAAGACCTGAGCCAGGTTCTGGAAATTCGAGGAGAAGAGCTGGCAATACCTCCATCTCCTCCTCCCGTATTGGCACCGGCAGAAGTTTTACTGTTCAACACCAGGCAGTCAGGTGTCGGAGGGAAGCAATAGCTTCCGAGGCGCCGATCAGTACCGGCGGCGGTAGCCGCTGGGTGCTGGTCGGTGACCTGTCAATCGTCGGGATATATGTAGGGCTGGGGGATCTGCTCCTGTAAATTCCAGAGCAGGTCTTTGCTCGAGTCCCTTTATGCAGCCTCCGTCGTTGACCGGCGAAAATACTGCGCCGCCGGCGGACGCAAAAGGAAGAACGCGTACATGGCCAACAGCACACCGTGCGCAGCCACCTCGCTCATCGAGTGAAAGGCGCTGATGATGACGTGCGACGCAATCCAGGCCAAGGTGAGCCAGCGCGCCCAATTGCTTCCACGGAGCATAAACACTCCACCAACAATCGCGAGGACACGAAGCAGACATACCAGCAAGACGTCCGTCTGGAACGGATGTCGCAAGTTCAGCTCGGTGGAGTGATAAACGAGCCCAAACACCCCAGCCGCGAGGATCAACAAACTCAGAAGGGTCACGGAGAGTGGACGCTTGTTCATGATGAGTGCGCAACATTCTCGCACACGCTTGGGATCGGCAGGCGTTAGGCTCAACGCCGTTGTGCGCCCCTGGCTTTAGCGCCACGGCGGTAACCTTAACAAATGACTTCTCGCTTCCGCATCGGTTTTATTGACAAATCGGACTATAGGGTCTATCGTCCGTCGCATTAACAGGGCTCATTGGGAAAGTTCTGCATCCCTTGCGGAACGAAAAACAGCACTCCTATGAAAGAAAGGGAGGGCCCCATGAAAGAAAACAGGACCCAAGGCCCATTCGCACGTAACCTTTCCAGGCGTGGCTTGCTCACCGGAGTTGGAGTTGCCGGCGGCGGGCTGCTTCTGGGTTCATCTTTTCCACTAACTACTTTCGCGGATGACGACGAGCATGAACAGTCTTGCAATGCTGGAGAACTGTGTTCGTCGCCAGATCCGATTCCGCACGTGAATGAAGCGGTCCTCGCCGGATTCGGCGTTAAGGCCCACTTCTTCTTTCCGGGTCCAGTTGAAGGCACGGCGGCGGCTACCGACCCGACGGGAGCACATCCTGGCGGTCGCGATCCGTCTGCGATTTACGACTTCAAAGGGTTCATCGGTTCGGCCGATTTGGTTCTGACCGGTACCGGGACAGATCTGAACACTAACAAGAGCGACAAGTACACCTTCCACACTGACAGCCGTTTCATGTCTGGTGTATTCCTAGGCACCGACGGGAAGAAGCATCGAGGCAACTTCGCCTTTATTTGACTCGACAGCCTTCCGGGCTCGGGTAGCCCTTTAGGACCACACTCTTACGACCTGGGCATCTCACGCACCACTCTGTTTTGGACCGATCTGACATCGCCCTCCAGCGTCAGGGTCGATTTTGACGAGGCTGAGGCGGTACTGCACATCCGAAATTACTGCGCGCTCGATGCCTTCGCTGTTCCGAACAGCCTGGACGCGAGCCATCCGATGGGTCATCCTGTTGCTGCCGTTCTCAACTCCTTCAAAATGCGTTGGAGCGGAGTGAAGCGGAAGACCTCGTTTACGTCCACGGATCCACAAGATAAGTTCACTGGAGATTTCATCGAGGACTCTTGCGAAATCGAAGTGGACGTTACCACGCTTCCCAGCACCGGACACGGGTTCCATTTCGTTTCCGATCCGGGAGGCACCACGATCAGCCACTTCGCCCAAATCGGGAAAGAGCGGAACGGCGCGTTCGTGTAGCCTGGAAGATTCCCCCAATCTTTCAGCAAAGATGCGGTTGGGGTTCTTCGCCGGCTTGGCCGGCGAGGAATCCTGCCTGGTGCTGTCCTGTTCAAACTTTTTGATCACGGAGCCCTGGTATGAAGCACGTTCGAGCCTGTGCTGTCGTTGTCTTTGTTGTTCTAATTCTTGCTTCGGCGGTTTCGAGTTATGCGCAGGATCCCACCATTGTGGTGCAGTGGAACCAAGCGGTATTGCAGGGCGTGCGCGACAGCACGCTGGGTCCGCCGATGGTGGCTCGCGCTCTCGCGATCGTGCATACCTGCACTTACGATGCCTGGGCCGCCTACGACAAGCATGCCGTCGGCACCCAGCTTGACGGGCAATTGCGGCGTCCCAAAAAGGAACGTACCCTTGCAAACAAGAACAAAGCCATCAGCTTTGCCGCGTACAGTGCGGCGGTCGACTTGCTGCCGGGCGACAAGATCAAGGTCTTCGATCCGCTGATGGCGCAGCTTGGATACGATATCAACGACACCTCCGCCGACACGAGAACGCCCAGCGGCATCGGCAACGTGGCTTGCGCTGCCGTTCTCGCTTTCCGCCACGGCGATGGCTCAAACCAACTCGGCAATCTCACTGCTAGTGGAGTGCCTTACGCCGACTACACCGGCTATATTCCCGTGAACAAACCAAGCACGGTGCCGGTGAGTGACTTGTCCACAGTGATCGATCCGAATCACTGGCAGCCGCTTACTTATAACAACGGGACAAAGGTTGTCACTCCTGCATTTGTCGGCGCGCAGTGGTTTAAGGTGGTTCCCTTTGCCCTGACCCCTCCTGATCAATTTCTGCCGTTCATCTCCAGCTTCGGGCCCGCGCTTAACGGCTCGACCACGTTTTTCCAACAAGCTAAAGACGTGTTGGCTCTGAGCGCCGGCCTGACCGACGAGCAAAAGATGATCGCGGAATATTGGGCCAACGGCCCGCATTCGGAGCTGCCTCCCGGACATTGGGACCTGTTCGCGCAATTCGTCTCCGCCCGCGATCATCACACCGTCGACGAGGACGTGCAGATGTTCTTCGCTCTCACGAACGCAATCTTCGACGCCGGAATCGCCTGCTGGGACGCCAAGCGTCACTTCGACTCGGTACGTCCGGTGACCGCGATTCCCTTCCTGTTTCATGGCCAGCAGGTGCAGGCATGGGGAGGCCCTGGAAAGGGAACGATCACGATCGACGGAGCGCACTGGATTCCTTACCAACCCAGCACGTTTCCAACCCCTCCGTTCCCGGAATACACCTCCGGGCACAGCACCTTCAGCGCGGCTGGCGCGGAGATCTTGAAGCGATTCACCGGCAGCGATCACTTCGGGGCCTCGGTCACCTTCGCTCCCGGGAGCTCAACGACCGAACCGGGGCTCACGCCGCATCAAGCAGTGACGCTCTCCTGGGCAACGTTCACCGACGCAGCAGATCAGGCCGGCATCTCACGCCGCTACGGAGGCATTCACTTCGAACTCGGAGATCTCGTGGGAAGAAAAACAGGCAGGCTCGTGGCCAAGCAGGCCTGGAAGAAGTCGCTGAGCTACTTCCATCCTGACAAGAACGACGATCGGGATAGGGACGAGGACTAGAAAGCACTTCGCGAAAGACGACTTAGGAGTGCGTTCCAAGACAGCCAGATCGAGTGGGGAGCCACGGAGCTCACTTTGCTGTCCTGTCCTTTGTTCCCTTCTGCAGCAACCGTTCCACATTCTTTTTCAGGAGAGCCGTACTGACAGGCTTGCTTTGATACGTACTAAACCCAGCAGACGTGATTTCCTCGTGATCTTGCGGATCAAATCCGGTCAAGGCAATTACAGGTATGGATGCCAGGTTGTTGTCGCGTCGAAGTGCCTGGACAAGGCCGATGCCGTCCAGGACCGGCATCTTAATGTCGCACACTACAAGGTCCGGCGGGCTCGCAAGTATTTTTTGCAGTGCATCGGCACCATTCCGCGCCGCGATTACGTCGTATCCCCAACTCTGAAGAAGCTCAGTCAGAAGCTCGCGGCTAGAGGGGTCATCTTCGGCGATTACGATTTTGGTCGCGTTGGAGTTCACTTGGAGCGCCAGCCGGTCTTCCCCGCCTAGAGATTATCTCTATTTTGCGAATGTTTGCACTCTCCACGGCCCAAACTTCTTCCACCCCGGCTGGAACCGAGCGTCAACGTTACTCATTGAGAGTCACAGCTCCGAACCGTCTTGTAGGAGGGAGATCGACAGAGCCATTCCGAGAGCGTCGGTGTCTAACCTTGCCATGCTTTCCAGGGTGGCTCGAACTCTTGTCCTCAGTGTTTGGCTTGCTGGCCTGGGGCTGGCACAGAACGCCACAACACGGACCGTGCACGTGTTCGTTGCCCTTGCCGACAACCAGCACCAGGGTATCGTTCCCGTTCCGGCACGCTTAGGAAACGGACTCGATGCCAGGAACAATCTGTATTGGGGTGCGGCCGCCGGTGTAAAGACGTTCTTTGCCCGTAGCTCCGACTGGGCACTGCTCGAGTGCCGCGAGAGACCGGAGCCCGACGTTCTGGAACGCTGCATCTTCAGGCATCGTAGGGCAGATGTGTATCTCGTTGCGGACGCTTATCGCGGAGACGAAATCCGGCACGCGCTCCTCAACTTCTTCGACGCCGCTGCTGGAGCTGCTCCAGAGACAATCACCTTATCGTCGACGACACAAGCAGGAAAGCCGGCCATCCATGGCGGGGCGAACTTAGTCGTCTATGTAGGGCACGATGGTCTGATGGATTTTCAGTTGCCGCAGGTAACACGCAAGAAGAACGAAATCCGTCGCGACGCAATCATCCTCGCATGCGCCAGCAAACAATACTTTGCCGAACCGTTGCGCACATCCGGCGCTTATCCCCTGTTATGGACTACGAATTTGATGGCTCCAGAGGCTTACACCCTGAAGAGCGCACTCGATGGCTGGATCGCTGGCGAAAAGAATGATCAGATCCGCGAACGAGCGGCAACAGCCTACGACAAATACCAGAAATGCGGCCATCCTGCCGCGCTCCGCCTGTTTGCCACCGGGTGGTAATCTGAAATTGTTCCGCGCCTACGGCGTTCTAAATTCTTCTCACGCGATCCCAACGCTTCCGCGATTGGCCTAATCCTCGGTTTTGCGCCTACGGCGCTCGCTTTTCGTTCTGCTCGCACATGTTCACGGCATCTCCCGCTCCTTAGGCGAAGTAACCGTAGTCTTCACCACTGGCCAAACTCACAGATGTTTTCCCAAACATCCGATACTACTTTTTCTGAGACTGTCATCCCTCGCTCCGCCAACATGCAGTTTGCAGTTCCAACCAACTGCAGTTGCGGAGCGGGGGATCTGCTGTTTCTTAAGCGGCACGAACAACAACAGATCCCCCGGCCCGCAGTAGCTTCGAGGAAGATCTACCTCCACCGTGCGGGCCGAGGGATGACAGTGTTAGTAGAGATTTCGCGCACTTCAAATTTCGGTCAGGCTACAACCTCCTGGCGCGTTTCCATGCGTTCAAGCTCTTCTCCTTGCTCCAAAGCCAGAAGCAGACCTTGAAACTCTGCCATCGTCGCCGCAAAGTGCGCCTGGGCAAAGTCTCGAGCTTCGATCTCTGACGCTTCGGGAAAGAATCTGCGATAAAGTCCGATCTTCTGAGACTCCGCAGCTTCTCCCATGAAGAGCTTGTAATCGATGCGTCCGTGACGCAGCAACGCCGGATCCAGCTCCTCGACCTTGTTCGTGGTCATTACAAACACCACATTCTCGGGAGCGTGGAAACCATCGAGAACGTTCAGCAGTCCCGAAAGCGTAACGTTGAGGCCTGCCGGGGAATCGTTCTTCTGATTCCCGCTTGTTGTCTCCTGCTTGCTACGTACCTCCTCCGCTCCCGGCCTGCGGTTGCCAGCCTTCATGCAGTCGATGTCCTCGAACAGAATGATCGAGTTCTCAGGGACATTGTTCATTGCGCTCTTGAGCGACCGATCGTTGAACTCGACCAGGTTCACGGCATAGATCGACATTCCGAACTTCGCCGCCACGGCCGAGACCAGCGATGTCTTTCCCGTTCCGGGAGGTCCGTAGAGTAGATACCCACGGTGATACGGCACTCCCAGCCGGCGATAACGCTCCCGCGATTCCCTGAACTTCTGGAGATCGAGAATCAGGTGCTCCTTCTCTCCCGGCCTCAGAATTACTGACTCCAGCAAGCGCGGCGCGTAGGCCTGAACGTAGTCCCACCCGTCGTCGTACACGTACAGGTACGAGGCTGTCTTTAGCTTCTTCTTGTGGCACGCTACGACTTCCTCGACGAACTTCTTCAGGAACTTCTGGTCCCTGCCGATGGTTCGAAAGGTAAGCGACTCGATGCGGCGCGTGCTCCTGCCCTGCGCTTCTTGGCCTCGGTAAAACCAAACCCAGAACGGACGACCAGCATGCCAGAACCAGTGCCTTCCCGGTGCGGGAATCAGAGCCAGCTCTTCGCCGCGAAGAGTTGTGTCGAGATCGAGATAACGAATTCGCTTCAGAAATTCCTGCTCCAGGAACCATTCCTTCACCCACACGAATGCCATGTCATCGTCCTTGACGGTGATCATCATCACCGTCTGTCGGACGATCCAGTACCAAAGCTGCAAGGGCAACTCGCGCAGATACACGCCGAGCCCGCCGACGATCATCAGCAGCAGTCCGCCAGAGGCAAACTGGTTTTGGCCGCTCAGAATGTGTTTCAAAAAATCCAACATACGTTCGTTTTCTAACCGGTCAATTTCCGGACGTGTTCAATTGGGACCGCCGCGCGGGTGTTGGTCGGCAACACGAAGCAGCCACACTCTTGCGAGACCCTAGATCGGTCGAGACACGACTCAATGTTCTCGTGTTTCCATCGAACACCGCGCGAGGGCGCGCGACGGTCCTCACGATTTACAGTCGAAGGAACCGCGGCTTGCGCCACCCAGCGATGTATTAGTTTTTGCGGAAGAGCGCCGAGAAGTCGGCTTAGTGCGACCGAAGCGACGCCCTAATGCAACCGCACCAATGTCTTGGTATCGGTTGCCCGCTTAGCGTTTTAGTTGTGAAATTCGCCAATTCGGGCGTCCTTTCGTAAGAAGATAATTCAAGATGCCATGAGGTTTGGTTTTTTGCAAGACCAAAATTGCACTGAAGAGAGGCGAACATGAAGGTCACGAAGGCAAAAGAGTAAGGTCACAAAGAAATCTTCGTGACCTCATCTGTTTCCTTCGTGACCGGAGCCTGCCCTGAGCGCAGTCGAACGGGTGTTCGCTCTTGGGTTTGCCTTTCTCAATCTCCCCCATGCGACAACGCCGCGGTTCTTTCTAACTTTTCCCATGAGAACGCTCGCCCGTCGATGGCTCGTTTGATTGTTTTGAAAAGAACTACTGAAAACACCTGGCGGTACGTGAAGCGCTGAATCCAAATGTCGGCGAGGAGCCAATAATCTTCGTGTTGGCGTGGGTCGCGGCGTTCTAGCGCGAATGCTAGCGATGAGGCGAGGAAATCGATGATGAGGAAGCTGACAAAATAAATCACCAACTTTTGGAAGGTTGCGGGATTGGCGGCGTAGGGATGGAAGTGGCGATCGATCAGATACCAGAGAGCACTGACGACGAACATCACGTCGATGAGCGGCGAGACGAGCGGGAGCATGATTTGGAAGATGACGATGTTCGGCAGCGCGAACCAGCCTAGCGCGCCGCGGCGGAGCAGGGCTCCGCGATGTTTCCAGACTGCCTGCAGGATGCCGAAGGACCAGCGGAAGCGCTGGCGCATCAGACCACGCGCGCTTACCGGGGCTTCGGTATAGGCGAGGGCGCGGTCTTCGTAGATTACTCGGTAGCCGCTGCGCAGCATGTTCATGGTCAGATCGGCGTCTTCGGCTACGGTGTTTACGTGATAGCCGCCTGCCTTGCGTACCGTTTCGGTACGCCACGCGCCTAGCGCGCCGGGAACCACCGTTACGGCGCCGAGGAGGTCGAGGGCGCGACGCTCGAAGTTCTGACTGGTGATGTATTCGAGCGCCTGCCAGCGCGTCCAGATATTCACGCGGTTTCCCACTTTGGCATTGCCGGCTACTGCTCCGATTCGTTGGTCCGCAAAGTGAGGGATCAGGCGGGCGATGGCTTCGCGGGCGATTACCGTGTCGGCGTCGATGCCGACGTAGAAATCTTCGGTCACGTGCTCCAGGCCGTAGTTCAACGCTTCGGCTTTGCCGGAGTTCGGCTTGGTCAACACAATCACTCTTCCAGCGTTGATTTCATTTTGGAACTTGTTGGTGGCGATCTCCAGCGTGCGGTCTTTCGAGCCGTCGTCGATGACGATCACCCGCAGGTTGGCATAGTGGGACGCGAGCACCGAGCGGATCGTGCGCTCGATGACCTTTTCTTCGTTATATGCGGGGATGAGAACAGCGACCGGCGGTTGAAACTTGGGATCGAGGTTCTGCGATGACGAGCCGCGGATGCGGTCGGTGGTGGCGAGTGCGCCAATAATAAGGAGGCGTCCGGTCATCAGGATGTCGCCGAGGAAGAAGATCATCTGCACGCCGATGAGGACGATGCTGAACATCCAGAAGGCCAGGTTGTCTACGCGCGCCGCCCACACTTCGCGCGGCGCCGTGAGTTCTGGCATCACCTGGGCTCGCGTCTGGTCGATGAGCGTCGACACAGGAACGATCTCGTAACCTCGGGCACGGATTCCGTCGATGATCGCCGGCAGGGCCTTTACCGTTTGTGTGCGATCACCACCGCCATCGTGCAGAAGAATGATGTTGCCTTTGTCGAGGTTCTTGAAAACGTTTTCCGCGATTTGTTCGGCGCTGTAGCGCGGACTCATTGACCAGTCGCTGGGATCGATCTTGTCGCCCACCGTGATGTAGCCCATCTCCTGCGTGAGTTCGAGCGGCTTGACCTGGTCGGCAGTATCGGGTTCCTGATCGATCGAGTACGGCGGGCGAAAGAAGCGGGGCTTAACTCCGAGCTTGGCGCCGAAGAGGCGCTCGGTGACGTTGATCTCCGTTTCAAATCGCCACGGCGAAATCTCCTCGATGTTCGGATGAGTGAGCGTGTGATTGCCGATCTCGTGGCCTTCGTCGTAAATGCGTTTCACCAAGCCGGGATCGTTTTCTGACGGAATGCCGATGAGAAAGAACGTTGCCAGTGCGTGCTTGCGCTTGAGTACATCGAGGATCTGCGGCGTATAGGTTGGATCGGGACCATCGTCGAAGGTGATCGCGATCTTCTTCTCTTTGTACCCATAAGCTTCGAGCTGATACGGATTCGGTAGCTTCGTGAAATGCTCTTCGGTTACCAGTTCCGAATCGGGATCGACCACGACTGTCCGCTTGCCAGGCGACGGACGCTGCATGATACGCAGGATCTCGCCTCGTCCTTCGATGGACACGTCCGGACCAGAAGGAACTTCAGCAAGTTTCGTTACGGGATCGGAGGCGCGTGGCTTGTCCCAGATTTCCCAGAGTGAACGGTCTTCGGAGCCGAGGCGCCACAACGCAAAAGTCCGAATGCCCATGTTGCGCGCGGCGCGCATTTGATTCAACGCGGTTACGGCGTCGAGAAACCAGATCTGATGCGTGGTACCGTCGTCCTCGTCGTACGCGAAGTGCGGATTGAGCGAGTCGGAATCGAGGTCGATGGGCGTCTCGGACTCGGCCGAACGAATCCACGCGTCCTGCACGGAAAGATTGCAGACTGTCGAGTGCGTCCCCTCAGGACACTCCACCGGCTTGTTGCCCCACTCGTACCCATAATTTCCGATCGCGATGATGAGCTTGTCACGAGGAATAATTTTCAGCGCCTTCTGAATATTGCCGACGAAGAAGGCGTGACTCGCTACCGGTCCGGCTTTGCTCTCCGACTGATGCTCGTCGTAATTCATAAGGATGAGACCGTCGGAATTATCGGCAAGGTACTTGTAGTTGAAGTCGTCGTCGTCGGCCGGGACGTTGATGTACATCTTCAGTCCGCGGCCGTGAAGGTCGGCGGCCATCTCGCCGATCAGAGCGTTGAAGGCGGGCTGAGCGGTGCGCGGAAAGTCCTCAAAGTCGACCGAAACGCCCTTAAACTTGTTGTCGGAAGCCAGAAAAGTGAGCAGTTGGCGCCTGAAATTTGCGCGTCCATCGGCGTTACCGAAGAAGTCTCCAACGTTTTGCAGCCACTTTCCCGATGCGGGATCGAAGTTATTGACCAGCGGAAAGACCTCAATGTCGGCTTTTGTCTGCCGAATAAGCGGCATTACCTGGTCGTCAACCTGGTGAATTGACGTGCCGCGAACGACGTCAAACATCTCGTTAGTAAGCGGATCGGAGCCTTGAATGCGTCCGTCAGGCGTCAAAACGTGCAGCCATTCCGGGTATAGCAGGTCGATTTGCGGCAGATATTCCTTCAGCGAAGAGTACGCACCCTTGTCCCAGGTGACGTAAAACGCTGCGCGTAAGCCCTCATCTTCGTTCAGTGGAACCTGCGAAGGCGGTTTTTTCGTCTTGCGATGCGATCCGCGAGCAGGGCCAGCGTGCTTTTTTGTGTCGCGAACGGGCTTATAAGTACGCTTGGTTTCGGGCCAAATCGTCTGCGGTAGAGCCTCAGAACGCAGCGATGTGTACATGAAAACGGCCACAACAAGCGTAATTACGATCCCGGAAATGTGCATTAGCAGGCGCAGATTGCGCCAGCGCTTGAGTTGTGGATCGTAAAAAACCGGCTTGGCCATGCGGAATCAGCTACTAAGCTGCTAAGCTTCTGAGCTTTTAAGCGTTGTTAACGACACGAAAAGTGCGCCTGGAAGATGTCAATTTCGTTGCATAAAGCTTAACAGCTTAGAAGCCTAGGAGCTTAGCAGCTTGTTTTCCCGCAACAAAGTGTACTTCTTAGTCCTGACTTTGCTGGGATTTGCGCTGCGCGGATACTTCCTGCACTGGCATTTCCTCTTCGAGGGCGACTCGCTGGTCTACGGCGATTTGGCCAAAAACTGGCTTTTGCACGGCGTTTACGGCATAACGGACAACGGCCAGGTGATGCCGGTGGACATCCGAATGCCTGGATATCCAGCGTTTTTGGCCGCAATTTTCAGGCTTTTTGGCATTGAACACTACGGCGCAGTGGTGCTTACGCAGCTTGGAATTGATCTCGCAACGTGCTTTCTGATCGCTGCAGGCGCGCGCCGATTGTGGTCTGAGAGTGCGGGAAAGATCGCTTTTGCGCTGGCCGTGCTGTGTCCTTTCACGGCGAACTACACCGCAACTCCCTTACCAGAGACCATCGCGATCTTTGGAGCGGCCTTCGCGCTCTTCTTTGCGCTTAGTGCGGTACAGAAAATGCGTCGCGCTCCATCCTGGGATGTCGCTCATTCCTTCGCAATCGGCGACTGGATTCTTTCCGGATTGGGAATCGCGTTGAGCATTTACCTGCGTCCGGACGGCGGAATACTCCTTGTTTCCATCGGTTTATACCTGCTTTGGCTGGCAATTACGCAGCGCGAGGGAGAATTTATATGGGTTGCCGTGCTGCTTGGGGTTGTTTCTTTGCTGCCGTTGCTGCCGTGGACGCTTCGCAACTGGCGCACATTGCAGGTAGTCGAGCCGTTAGCACCGTTCTATGCGCAGCTTCCGGGCGAATATGTGCCCAAAGGTTTTAATCGCTGGACGAAAACGTGGATGGTCGACTTCCTCTCCGTCATGAATGTGTACTGGAATGTGTCGGCAGAAGGCAATGGAGAGGCGGTCGATGTCAGCAACATCCCTTCGCGCGCGTACGATAACGCTGCTCAAAAGCAGAGTACGGAGCAGCTTTTTGCTCAATATAACCAGGCCTTGACGCTCACTCCCGAAATGGATCGAGCCTTTGCGGATCTCGCAGATGAGCGCATTCGTGCGCATCCTGTGCGGTATTACGTGATGTTACCCCTGGCAAGACTGGCGGATATGTGGCTGCGTCCGCGCACTGAGATGCTGAACCTGCAGCTTGACTGGTGGAATTGGGAGAATGTTCCGCAGGAATCGGCTGCATCGGTGGGGCTGGCGCTACTGAATCTGTTCTACGTCGCGGCTGCGTTGATGTCTTTGCAGCGCAAATTGCCGGGTAGCGCGATGCTATGGATGTTCATTTTGTGTCGTTCCGCGCTGCTGGCAACGCTTCCCAATCCGGAACCGCGTTACACCCTGGAGTGTTTTCCGGCCTTGTTGATGCTCGCGGGTGCTGGACTGGCGAGAGAGGCGAATTAAACCACGGAGTCACGGAGAAGGCAGAGGATGTCCCTTTGTGGCACAAACGCCCTCGGCTTTGGTTCTGACCCTCAGGGCTTACGCCGCTGGCTCCGCTTCTGTCGGCCCTTCGGGCCCGATTCAGGCTAAATTTCTCTCGGGACCAGGCCACGAATCCGACCTTCTGTCCCACACGCTGCCCGGCTAGCTAAGTGGCTGATCCTTAAATACTTATTTACAAAACCGAGTACTGTCCCAGTGTCCCGAAACCCCATGCATCCTGGGACAGTGGGACAGTAGCTTCTTGGAGAACAACCGTGAACTCGAGCGGTTGCCCCTTGTCGGCTTTGGGCGAAGCCAAAGCCGAGGGCGGGCTGTGCCACTTGGGCTGTGCCTCTCTCCGTGACTCCGTGGCGAAAAAGGTCTTACTCGGCGACGGGTCGATCCGACATGCGGAACTGGGTGCGGAAGTGTTCCGAGAGCAGGCCGATGGCTTCACGATTGGCGTCGGCATCGGTTTGCACGAGGTATTTCATGGCTTCGACCAGCAATTTCTGGCCCTGAATGTAGCGCTTGTCGCTGATGCGCGGAGTGCGGCGCCGCTTCGGGTCGGGGACTACAGGGAGGGTAAATAGTCTGGCCAAGCTCTGATCCTCGGAATTGGGGGACTGGACTACGAGAGTAGATAGGACTCAAAAACTCCCTCGTCCGTTGCCAGTATAGGTGGCGATCTACTCAGAGAAAAGAGACTTTTTTTGAAGTAACCGCTGGGTAAACGCCTATTTCCCCTTCACAGTCTTAACGCTGCCGGAAGTGTGCAGCTTAAACACATCGTCCGGAACTTTGCCGTTCAGCTTGATGTTGCTGTAGTCCGCTATGCGGTAGTCGCCGGAAGGCTCGAAGAACTGCTGTTTCAACGAGATTCCCCTCGCTGGATCGATCCAGATCACGATTTGGGCGAACATGTTCTTCACGTTCGGGGCCTTTGGTATTAGCTCCAGCTTTGCAGTTTTCACGCCATCTACGTTCTCGTAGCCAACGAATTTCACCTCGAACTGCATTGGCAGATCGTGTCCGCGACCGCCGAAGCCAAGGACCAGGAAGCTCTGAAATTGGTCGCGATTTTTGCCAGCGTCATATTCGTTCACTTGCTGGATCTTCGGCTGATAGAGACGGATCTTACCGTCGGCAAAGACCAGGTATTTCTGCTCCGGCGACTGAATGTTCGCCGACATCTGCGTCTCGCCTTTACCAGTGCGCCGGTAGTAGACCTTCCCCTTTTGGGTATCGGTTTCATTCACCACTTTCTGATACTGATCCCATACGAAGTCGGCCTCTGCATTACGAAACTGTGCTGCTGCAGAATCCATTTGCGTTAGTACGCCCTCGAGTGACGAGTTTGAACTAGCATTGGAAGCGGGCGCGTTAGCTTTCGCTTGCGCAAATGCAGAAGAGAAGCAGGACATGACGAGCGCCAGAATGACAGCGCCAACTCTCGCCAGCGGTCGCGCGATGGTGGCACCGCTGTGACCATCATTCCTAACGTGACAAGACTCTATGAGCACGAATTTCCTCATGAGGTTCTAACCCATCTGTGCAAGATTCGACTCGGAGCTACAGGCGACGGGCCCAGACGCGATAGCCTGTGATCTTCCCAGAATTGTCTCGCAGCGGTTCATAGCGCGTGATCTCCACGGCGCCGGCGATTGGATCCAGCGCTTTCTTGAGCGCTTGCTGCGCATCGGATTCGCTGGCGGCAACTCCCGAGGCATTCAATTCATACACGAATGCATTCGGCCCATCTGTTCGCACAACAATTTCGTTGGGATGCAGGCGTAGATAATTTGGGCTGTCCTTGAAGACATTGCGTGGAGTAAGAAAGATGAAGGCGAGAATTACGGTGACCATCACGTCGTAGTGCAATCCGCCACGCGGATGCGTCCACAGGATATAGCTCTTGAGGGTTTGGCCGGGACTCAGAAGATTCTCCTCGACTCTACTTAGTGTAGAGCCCGCTGCCACCGGCACGCAATCCGAGGTGCATTTCGGATGCACTTAGATGCGGAAATCGGCATTCGCGGCATGTACTTTTGTTCCTTCTACTCTGGATTTCCAACCAGTCTGCTCAATTTCGCGTGCTAAACTGACACTCTTAGTCCTCGCCCCGCGAACTATCTCGCGGACTCGGGCCGCCTCGTCAGCGCTCTTAAAACATAATTTCTGCGTTTTTTCTCTGGCCGGGAAAGCAGAAAGGATAGTGAAGCGTTCCAAGAACGGCGGCAAAATCCTCGTGTCAATCTGCTGCGGCATATTAGTTGGCGCAGCGATTGGAGCCATCCATTGGGCGATCGTGCCCCATGATCAGGAGCTGATGACTCACATCTTCCTGGGCGATCTCGTCGCCGCTCTCAGCACGATGATCGTGTGCCTGGCGATCCAGCTTCGGCAGGAAGAAGTGCATTTTGCCAGTGCCATGTCGCGTGCCGCCATCGTCTCGGAACTCAATCATCATGTGCGCAACGCCGTTTTTCCGTTGTGCCTGGCCGTCCAGAAGTCCGGCGACAAAGACGCTTCCCAACTCGCTAACGAGGCCGTAGAGCGCATCAATGTAGCGCTGAAAGAAGCAACCGCCGATGCCATTTCGGGACGCGCAAGCTATTCTGAAGAAACAGGATCAAAGAACGGGAGCCTACTTATACACTGATGTTTCGTATTCTCGTAGTCGACGATGAGCCTTCGATTCTCGGACTGCTTAAGACCATTATGGAACTGGCATCGTTCCAGGTTGAGGCCTTAGCCTCGGCAAAGCAGGCTGTTGTACGGCTTGGCGAGGAGAAATTCGACGTTGTCCTCACAGACATGAGGATGGAGACGCCTACGGCCGGATACGATGTAATTCGCATCGCCCGCCAACTTCAACCCCGACCAGCGATCGCGATTCTCACGGCATACCCGATTTCACCCGCCGAGTGGAAGCCCTCTGGAGCAGACGCCCTCTTCGTGAAGGGCAGCGAACTTGTAAGTCTTCCCGACAGATTAAAGGCGCTCATAAAGCAACGTGCACAACAGGAAACAGCCTCAGAGCCCCTTCTTCGGCGCGCTCGGTAAATCAGTAGTCGCTGCAAACAGGGGAGACGCGGCATGCTGCAGGCTTGTCCAAATTAGGAATCTAGCGATTTAGGGAGGGGCATCGGCTTCAGCCGTGCCGAGACGGAATCCATGATCGATCCGGCTTTAGCCGCTGCGGTGGATTCCGCTTCGTGACCGAAAACCTTAAATCGGTTGCTCGAAACCTAGTAGCTAAATCCATCGAGAAACACAACCCCAGCGGCTAAAGCCTGATCAATCCGAAACTTCAAACGGCTAATTTGGACAGCCCTGCAGCATGCTGCGTCTCTACACATGCACATTGCGCCCGCGGAGTGCCCATGTTTTCATCTCTTGCGCGCAACGATTCTCTCCACACCCATATACGGCCGCAGAGCCTCCGGAATCATTACGCTCCCATCCGCCTGCTGATAGTTCTCCAAGATCGCCAGCCAGGTACGCCCCACAGCGAGTCCACTGCCATTGATGGTATGCACGAACTCGCTTTTCTTCTTGCCCGCAGGACGAAAACGAATGTTTGCGCGTCGCGCTTGAAAGGCCTCAAAGTTTGAGCAGGAAGATATCTCCCGGAATAAGTTCTGTCCGGGCAGCCATACTTCAATGTCGTAGGTCTTAGCCGATCCGAATCCCATGTCGCCGGTGCACAGCGTGATCACGCGATAATGCAATCCGAGTCGCTGCAGCACAACCTCGGCATCGCGCGTTAGTTTCTCGTGATCGTCGTAGGAACGGTCTGGATGCGAAAACTTCACTAGTTCAACCTTTTGAAACTGGTGTTGACGAATGATGCCACGCACATCCTTTCCATACGAGCCGGCTTCGCTGCGGAAGCACGGCGTGTAGCCTGTTACCGAAATGGGAAGTTGACCCTCTTCGAGCGTCTCATCGCGATAAAGGTTTGTAAGCGGAACTTCGGCGGTGGGAATCAGCCAGAGATCGTGGTCTTGAAGCTTGAAGGAATCGCCGGCAAACTTGGGCAACTGTCCGGTGCCATACATGGACGCTGAATTCACCGCGTACGGAGGCAGCACCTCTGTATAACCATGCTGTCCGGTGTGCAGATCGAGCATGAAGTTTGCCAATGCGCGCTCCAGCTTCGCACCCAGATCCCAATACACAGCAAAGCGCGCTCCGGAGAGTTTTGTGGCCCGCTCCAGATCGAGCACTCCCAGCTGCTCGCCCAGTTCCCAATGTGGCTTTGCCTGAAAGCTGAATTGCGGCGGAGCTCCCCAACGCCGCACCTCGACGTTGTCGTGCTCGCTGCGCCCCAGGGGAACGCTCGCGTGTGGCAGGTTGGGAATTTGCGACATCACGCCACGCAGCTCCTCTTCGAGCTGTGCCGCGACCTTCTCCTGGCGCTCGCCTTCCTCGCGCAGAGACTTAGTCTCTTCCATTAGCGTGCTGGCATCTTCGCCCGCGCGCTTACGGCGTCCAACTTCTTCCGATTTCTTATTTCGCTCTGCTTTTAAATTTTCAGAAGCAGTGATCGCCTGGCGGCGTCGAGCATCGAGATCGCGAAATCCGCCCAGCAGTTCCTCGGGATTCATGCCACGCTGCCGAAGCTTCTCCTCCACTTCAGGCAAGTGCTCCCGAACGTAATTGAGATCGAGCATAAGACAATAAATGTATCAAGTTTCAGCGGGGAGACTTGAGATCGGGTGATTGGGCCATCGGGTGGAACAACACGA